>CANQTQ010000057.1 GCA_947626765.1 uncultured Clostridia bacterium | reverse complement strand
TCTTACAATAGGTGTTAATGTAGAACTAAATTATCTTTATTTTTTAGTAAATATATTTTACTTTTTTAATTAACGTACTAAAAATTAATGAAAATTAAAACAGCAATATATTGCCTTTTCTGACAATATATGCTAAAATAAAAACAGTGTAAAATTTGTTAACTTTAAACACTAAAGCCAAAGGACTTTCAGATTGTTCAGACGCTACAATATCTGAATAAACTAATAATTTGTAACTACTAAAGATAGTCATTCTTCAAACAATGAAGATATATTAAAAATTACTTTAGTTTCATTTGTTAAAATTAAAGTATTAGAAAAAAGAATTAATAAACAAAATCAAAATGATGAAAATAAAAAATAAATTAAAATAAGAGCTTACTAAAATAATAAGCTCTTAATTTTCTAATTTTTACATTTATAAAATAAATGATATAATGTATATAGAAGAAATAAAAATAGGAGATATTATATGTTATTAGCATTTTCAGGAATTACAGGAGTAGGTAAGTCATATTTATCAGAACAGTTGTCAAAAAAACTTAATTTTAAAAAAGTACATACCATTAGAACTAGAAAAATGCGTCCAGGAGAAATAAATGGAAAAACAGGATATTTTTTAACAGAAGAAGAACTTGAAGAATTAAAAAGGCAAGATAAAATTATTTACTGTTTTAAAATATTTGGTGGTACATATGCATATTTAAAAGAAGAAATTCTTTCTAATGATAATTATGTATTTGAAATGCACTATACAATGATAAAAGATTGGAAGATACTTACTCCTAATATTAAAACAATTTATATTTTGCCTACTGATATAAATATGGCCATAGAAAAACTTAAAGAAAGAAATTTAAGTAATGAGAAGGAAGAAGAACGAATTGAAGAACTAAAAGAACAATATAATAATTTTATAAATGATGAAAAATTGCAAAAATCATTTGATTATATTGTTTATAATAATTATGATGAACAATCTAAAAATAAAATTATAAGTTTAGTAAAAAATATCTTGGATAAGTAAAATTTATACATAGGAATTTGAAAGGATTAAACATATGAATGACATTTATTTTAGCATAGATGAAGATTTTGAATCAATTATCAAAGAAGCATTAAAAGATAAAAAAATAAACAAAATGAATTTAATTACAACTGGATGGACAAATATAGTATATGAAGTAGAAACAGATCAAGGAAACTATTTTTTTAGATTTCCTCGTGATGAATTTTGGTCTAGAACAATCGTAAAAGATTATGAATTTTCTAATTATATTTATAAAAAGACAAGCTTTGATACTTGTAAATTAGAACTTAAGCATGACAATGGAAGACCTTTTAGCATGCACAAAAAAATTCAAGGAACTCCACTTGCTGAAAAAATAAATGAATTATCATATGAAGAAATTCAAAGCATATCAAAAGATATTGCTAAATTTATGTATGAACTACATAATGTTAAATTTGAAGAAGATAATATATTTACTATTAATAATATTGGATTAAACTTAAGAGAATTTTTAGATGAACTTTTAATAAAACATGTAAGCAAAAATGATATAAAGTTTTGGAAATTTTCAGACACATTAAATGAAACAGAGTGCTTAGTCCATGGAGACTTGAATTCTAGTAATATATTACTAGATAGCAATAATAAAGTTAAAGCTATTATTGACTTTGGTTTTTCAGGTTTCGGAAATAAATACGATGATATTTCTAGAGTTTTAAGTAGACAATATCCAAATGGATTTGAAAAAGAAATTATTAAAAATTATGAGTATTTTTCTAAAAATGCAATAAATGAGCAAACACTAAATAATAAAGTTACTGAATGGAAAAATATTGATCAAGCCTACATAAACTACATGAAAAGTATTGGAATATATGAATAAAAATATATGAACTAATTATTGGTTTTTTAATTAATGAAATAATAGGAAGTAAAATATGAAGGAAAAAAATTATAATTTTTCAAATATTAGTAAAACAAGAAGTATAATTTTAGGAATTGCTACTATATGGATAATGTTTTTTCATTCGCCAACATTATATATAGAAAACATATTTAATAGTGGTATTATAAAAAGTATAATTATATTTATAAGAAATTTAGGAAATATTGGAGTAGATATATTTTTAATATTATCTGCTGTGGGATTGTATTATTCACTTTCTAAAGATAGTAATATAAAATCATTTTATAAAAAAAGATTAATTAGAATTTTACCAGCTGTAATTATTACAGCTACTATAATTACCTCATTAGTTTCAGGAAGTGGATTGAAAAGTTATTTTGAAAAAACATTTCTAATCTCTCTTTTTACAACCGGAGATCGCAGTTTTTGGTTTTTTTCTTTAATTATGCTATTATATATAATATATCCACTATTATATAAACTAGTTGATAAATATGACTTTAAATCTGTAATTTTACTTGTAATTGGAATTGTATTTTTTAACTTTTTAATAATGTTTGCTAATCCATTATTATATAAAAAAATTGAAATTGCAATTACAAGAATACCAGTTTTTATAATAGGAATTTGGTTAGGTAAAAAGTCAAAAGAAGGTCTAACAATATCTAAAAAATGGTTATTACTATTTTTATTAATATTGTTAGTTGGAATTTCTTTATTATATTATAAAGTTTTTAACAAATACTATGTTATTGTTAGATACTTATATTGTCCAGTATCTATTTCAATAGTAATTATATTATCTTATATTTTTGCAAATGCAAATAAAAATATATTTCTTAGATTTTTTATATGGATTGGATCATACTCTATGGAAATATATTTACTTTATGAATTTTTGCTTAAAAATTGCAACAACATATTTATATATAAAGACAAATATAATATTGCATATCATTTTGCAGCATTCTTCTTAACATTAATTTTATCATTTATTATAAAGAAATTTTGTAATGAAATAACAGAAAATGTAATTAATAAAGAAATAAGTGATAAAAATAATAGTGCAAACTTAAATTTAGTTACTAGATAATAGTTTTAACAAAGAAAATTTATGAAAGCCAGTTGTACGTAATATTTCTGTAACAAAAACT
>CANQTQ010000056.1 GCA_947626765.1 uncultured Clostridia bacterium | reverse complement strand
AGTTAATGCAGCAACAACAAGTGTAGCATTTGATGCACACGTACAACAACAAGGATGGATTGCATCTTTTGGTGCAGCAGATTCACTACCAGGAGCAGTATTTGGTGGTACAACAGGTCAATCTTTAAGATTAGAAGCTGTTAAAATTAGAATGCTTAACAAACCAGCTAGTGTTAAGTTAAGCTATCGTACACATGTACAAACATATGGATGGCAAGATTGGGTTGATGAAGGAGCTCAAGCTGGAACAACTGGAGAAAGCAAAAGAATGGAAGCTATTGAACTATCTGTAGAAGGTGCAGAAGATTATGTTGTTAGATATCGTGCACACGTACAAACATATGGATGGCAACCATGGATTGAAGCAAAAGATACAAAATCATTAGGAACTGCTGAACCAGGTAAAGGTGGATTTGCAGGAACAGTTGGAGAAAGCAAAAGAATGGAAGCTTTAGAAATAGTATTCCTTTCAAAAGCTGACAATGATTTATTAACATTAAAAGAAAATGCAATTGCTCAATTATTAAATAAATATAGCCCAGCAAAATATACAATATTTAAAGAAGATTATGACAAAGCTATAGAAGCAGCTAAAAAATCAATTTACGATGCACAAGATGCATCAAATGTAAATTCAACATTAGCATCTCTATTAGCTAATCCACTTAAAAATGGAGGTAAGACAGTTAAGGAAGATGAAAAAGCAATTGCAGATGCAAACTTTAGTAAAAATGCAAAAATAACAGAATTAGAAGGTACTTATATAGCACCATTAAAAGCAATTATAAGTGATGAAACAAGTAAAAAATATGTAGACGATGCTAAAATAAAAGCAGCTATCGAAGCAGCTAAAACAGCAATTAAAGATGCAAAACTTTATGAAGAAGCAGATATAGTTGATTTTGTTAAAGAACAAAAAGAAGCTATTTATAATGTAACTAAAGAAGTACTTGCAGAAATGGTAGAAGCAAAATATGCTGAAAATGATAAAGTTAATGATGATGCAGGAAATGTTATAACGACAGCTAAATATAAAACAGCATCAGAAAGTGTAGCTAAAGCAAAACTTGCTACAGCAGGTGATCCAAAAGATTCAGATTTAACAACGTTAGTAGGATACTATACTACAATGGTTTCAGCAAAATCTACATTGGGAGCTGAAAAGACTGCACTTAAAAAAGACTTTGATCTTGATTCAGGTACAGGTACAGATTTTGCAACAAAGACTGCAGGTTTAGCTACAGCAATAGGTGCAGATGGTAAAGCTGTGTGTGACGAATTAAAGCTATTAGTTGATTCAGGAACAAAATATAATGATATTAAGAAGATTGCACAAATAATAACTGCAGCTAATATTGATATTGGTAAGGCTACAACATATAAACAAGCAGAAACAATAAGTGATACAGCTAAGAAAAATTGCTTGAAAGAATTAAAAGCATTTATGGCGGACTTTATTTCAAGAACAAAAGATGATACAGTTGCAAGTAAAACTTTACCTTCTAACATAGTTGAAAGTGCTACAAAATATAATAAATTAAAAACTACTGAAGATGTAGATGATATAGATGCTTTAATCGCTGCATTTGAGGAAGAAATTGTTGGAAAAATGGAATAATTGATAATAAATATTATAAAAAAAGAATAGTAAAAATAAAAAGAAATGTATTTGCAGAAATGTAAATGCATTTCTTTTTTTGGGAAAAAGGACTATATCTGAAAAGTGTGTAGATTATAGAAAATTAAAAGATGATTATGAAGTTTCATCTTTTTATAAAAAAATTAAATTTAAAACTCACATTGACTTGACAAGTGTGAGCTTTTAGTTTAAAATTTATATGGGGTGAAAAAAATGATATACAATCATAAAGAGATGAAAGAAAAATATAAGTCAGATTATCAAATTAATAAGGCAATAGAAAATAAAGAAATATATAAAATAGAAAAAAATATATATTCTGATACAAAAAACATTAATTATTTGGAAATAATTTCTAAAAAATATATAAATGCTATTATTACAATGGATAGTGCTTTTTATTTTCATAACTTAACAGATGTTATTCCAAGTAAAATTACTTTAGCAACAAAAAGAAATGCATTAAGAATAAAAAATGATAAAATAATACAAGTATTTACTTCGGAAAAATTATTTGAAATTGGAAAAACGCAAATGATTGTTGAAGGAGCGACTATTAATATTTATGATAAAGAAAGAATGCTAATAGAATTAATAAGAAACAAAAATCAAATAGCATTTGATTATTATAAGGAAATAATTTCTAATTATAGAAAAAGAACTAATGATTTGAATATTAGTAAAATTGAAGAATATATAGAGATATTTCCATATGAAGAACATATATATGAAATTCTACAAAAAGAGGTGTTTTAATGGATTTAAGAGAAATGAGACAAAATTATATTGATGATGGATATGAACCTTTAGATGCTTCAGCGAAAGTATGTCAAGATATACTTTTAGCGAAAATATCTAAAAGTTCATTAAATAGAAATATAACTATAAAAGGTGGAGTAGTTATGCACAATATTTCAAAAGATAATAGGCGTGCCACTAGAGATTTAGATTTGGATTTTATTAAATATTCGTTAGATGATAAATCAATAAAATCTTTTATAGAAAAATTAAATTATCCTAAAACAGATATAAATATAAAAATGATTGGGAAGATAGAAGAATTGGCTCATCAAGACTATAATGGAAAGAGAGTATATATTGAACTTAAAGATAAAAAAAATTATAAACTTGAAACAAAGTTAGATATAGGTGTTCATAAAAATTTTGATATAGAGCAAGATGAATATTGTTTTGATTTAAATAATATCAATGAAAGTGTTACATTACTAATAAATTCAAAAGAGCAAATATTTACTGAAAAATTAAAATCATTATTAAAATTTGGTTTTGTTTCAACAAGATATAAGGATATTTTTGATTTTTATTATTTAATTAATAATGAAAATTTGGATAAAGACAAGTTATTAAAATGTTTTGATATATTGATATTTAAAGATAGAGAAATGAAAGAGAACAACATAAATGATGTATTTAAAAGATTAAATAGAATATTACATAATAAAAATTATTTAAGAAATTTAAATACAGCTAAAAACAATTGGTTAGAATTACCAATAAATGATGTAATTGAAAATGTATTGAATTTCTTTGAAACTATTCATTTTGCAGAAATATAGGATAGCTAATGATTAGTAGTTTTAACAACGCCAGTTTGTGGAAGAATAAGTTCAAGAATATAAAGAGATAAAGAAGTATAACACAATGTAGAACTTCGAATTTTTTTTAAAGAGTAAAG
>CANQTQ010000055.1 GCA_947626765.1 uncultured Clostridia bacterium | reverse complement strand
TTTTTAAGCCTTCACATATTAGAGTTAAAATTTAAATTTAATATTATTTTAAAAAATAACTTAGATACTTTAAATTACATTTTAACTAATGCTTTAAATTATATTGCATCATGTTTTAACAAAGTGCAATTTAGAACAAATAACATTAATTTAGATATTAATATTTTAATATTAAATAAAAACAAAAATAACGTGGAGGTGGAAATAAGTTGAAAAGATTACAAAAAGAAAAAGGCATAACATTAATTGCATTAGTAGTAACAATAATAGTGCTTTTAATATTAGCAGGAATAAGCATAAACTTAATATTTGGACAAGATGGAATAATAAATGCAGCAAAACAAGCAGCAAGAAGACAAGCACAGGCAGAAAAAGAGGAAGAAGTAAGATTAGCAATAACAGCATTACTATTAAGAAATGGCTATGATGAAAGCAAAGTAACAGTAAGTGCAGTAGTAGAAGAAGTAAAGAAAAACTACACAAAACAAGAAGAAAAGAATTCAATAAGTGGAAGTACAACAGGGGAGGTAGAAGACAGATTTCCAGGAGTAATACAGTATGAAAAACCATCATCAAGAATAGATGAAACAATAATAGTACAAGTAGACGAAAACTTAAATGTAACATCAAAATTAGATGAACCAGAGCCACCAATAGAGTTGCCACAAAGTGAGTACAAAAAGGTAGGAGAAACATACTACAATACCCCAGAACTAATGAAATTTAATCCAAAATGTACGTACTATATAACTTATGACGCAAGTGGAAATAATGAAACAGTATATGGAAGATTAGATAAAGTAGCAGCACCAACAGACTGGTATGATTATGAAAATCAAAAATGGGCGAACTTAGCAACAGTAAATGGAGATCAAGTAACATATTGGACATGGATACCAAGATACATGTACAAAATAGGAGACGAAGAAAAAGCAAATGAAACAGTAGATATAAAATTTGTAGATGTAAATAACCAGTATCAAGGAAAAGATGAAGAAACAGTAGATTTAAAAGACTACCAATTACCAGAGAGCTTTACATTTGCAGAAAAGCCATTATCAGGATATTGGATGAGTAAGTATGAAATACAAGAATCAGACAGTAGTGGACTAGAAAAATTAGTAGTAATAGGAACAAGTGACAATAAATTAAACGTAACAACATCAAGTCCAAGTGGAAAATATACAATATTCTTAGATGGAGAAAAAAATATAAGTGGAGTAGAACTACCATATGATATAGAAAATATACAAACAACAGAATCACACGAAGTACTTTTAATAAGTGAAACAACTAAAAATATAGTAGGAGATTTTGTAATAGAAGCAAATGACTCAATCAAGAATATAGAAGTAGATACAAGTGGATTTAACCCAGAATGTACGTACTATATAACATATGAAGGCGAAGATAAAAAAGAAACAGTATACGGAAGAATGGATAAAGTAGATAGACCAACAAACTGGTATGATTATGACAATAAAATATGGGCAAATTTAGTAACAGTAAATGAAAGCGAAATAACCTATTGGACATATATACCAAGATATGAATATATAGCATATTCAGGAACAGAAAGCGTAATTGTGAGATATATAAAATCAACACAAACGAAAGCAAATAATGGATATAAAATACCAGAAAGCTTTACATTTGGAGAAGGAGAAAATAAAAATTTAAAAGGCTATTGGATAAGTAAATATGAAATACAAGATTCAAATAGTAATGTAACAGAAAGAACAATGGTGCAACAAGGAGAACAAGAATTAACTGTAACAACATCAAAGCCAAGTGGAACATATACAATATTCTTAGATGGAGAAAAAAAGATAAGTGGAGTAAATCTACCATATAAACTAGAAAATGTAGATACAAATAAAGAGCATGATATTTTAGTATTAAATGAAACAGAAGGAAAATTAACAGGAAATGTAAAGGCAGCTAAAACAACACAAAATATAGAAATAGATTTAAGAGGATTTAGTACAAGTAATACCTACTATGTAACATATGATGAAGATGGAGGAAATGAGAAAATAGGAAATTTAATAGAAGTAGACTCAGAAGGAAAACCAATAAATCCACCATCAAATTGGTACAACTACGATAAAAAGATATGGGCAAATATAGTAACAAAAGGTAAAAATGAATCAGGTAAAGAATTAATAACCTATTGGACATATATACCAAGATATGAATATGTAGCATATCCAAAAGCAGAAGGAATAGATATAAAATATATACCAGTAAGCCAAACAACAGCAGATTTGGGATACAAAATACCAGAAAGCTTTACATTTGCAGGAAAGGACTTAAAAGGCTATTGGATAAGCAAATACGAAATACAAAATGAAGAGTAAATTTAAATAGAAAATATAAAACTAATAATGAAAAACAAAATGAAAAGATAAAAAAGTACAAATAGTTAAAATTCAAAACAAAAATTAAAAAAAATAAATTTATATAAAAATTAAATTTTAATAAAAATAGAGAAGGAGAAGATAAAAATGAAAAAATTGATAAGTAAAATATTAGTAATAATGGTACTTGCAGTTATGGCAATGCCGTTAACATCAAATGCAGGTTTCCAAGCAAATAAAGGAGGGACAAGCTATAAAACAAGTGGTACTATATACGCAAATGACTTATTTGAAGGAATAAGGAACATGGAAACAACAGGAGGAACATTAGGATTAAATGCAAAGTTACAAGAAACAACTTATTTAGACACTACAAATAATGGCTTAGATTGCCATATGGCAAAAAATACAGAATGGGGAACTGCGGCAATGCTATCAGCATCTATATATGGAACAGCACCAGAAGGAATAAGTGACGATAGTACAACAGGAAATGATTCAGGAATATTTCAAATGGCAAGAGGATTTGAGTTAGTAGCTGGAATTAAAAATGCTACGAATGATTATATGGGGAAAATAAGGAATGCGGACGCAAGATATTATGATTTATATGAAACAAAAGTATCAAAGGCGGGGGATGCAACTACAGAAACAGTGGGCTGGAAAAAAGGTCAGGGAGGGTCTTATCCTCCAGAGCATGCCGAAATGTTTGTAAGAGATTGTGCCGGTTTGTTCGGATTCGGAACGCATCACGGGAATACAGAGGGTGAGTATTGCTACGACTATAGTGCGAATCATTTTAACTATGCTTCAGCCCGTGCGGTAGTAGTTTGCGGATATGGACTATAAAATAAACACAACATAATTAAAATTCTTGCCATAATATCGTAAACAATCAATATAAATAAGTAATTGAAAACCTCAAGCATTCCCTATAAGAATAGGTTATTGCTTGAGGTCTATTTTTTACAATAAAAAAATAGTATAAAAAGTATTGTACTATGATAAAAGTGATTTGTATTAGCACAAAAAGCATTGATAGAAAAAGAGAAATAAAAATTTGAATGACATAGAAATTTAAAAATTTAAAAATTAGTATTGACAAAAAATATGTGTTATTATATATTAACGCTAGTAGCAACAAGCATACTATAAATATACTACAAAAGTATTTATGAATTTCTAAAAATAAGTATATTTCTAGGAATTTAGTACAAACTAAGAAAAAAAGAAATACGGAGGAAAAACATGAAAACAGCAAACACTTGGGAGAGTAGAGAGAGAGAGAGAGAGACTGTCCGTCAAATAGAAATAATGAATAAATCAAAACATATAATAAAAATTAAAACTCATAGATTTT
>CANQTQ010000054.1 GCA_947626765.1 uncultured Clostridia bacterium | reverse complement strand
AGTTTTTGTTACAGAAATATTACGTACAACTAGCTTTCATAAGTTTTCTTCGTTAAAACTATTATCTAGTAACATTACACTTGCAATTTATTTTATTTGTGATACAATAATTAAAAAAATAAGAATATATGTTTTGTATAAAAAGTTAAGGAGAAGAACATGATAGCATTTATTAAAGGAATTTTAGATGTAAAAACAAATGGTTATATTGTTATAGAAAGTCAAAGTGGTATAGGATATAAAGTTTATATGCCACAAAGTGATATTTCAAAATTACCAGAAGTAGGTGAAATAATAAAAGTACATACTTTTATGAGAGTAAGAGAAGATGATATTAGTTTGTATGGATTTAATACAAATGAAGAGCTTCGTATGTTCGAACTGTTATTAAATGTAAGTGGAATAGGAGCAAAAGTAGCACTTACAATTTTATCAAATGTTACACCATCTGGTTTTGCTTTAGCTGTTATTTCTAATGATATAAATATATTAAAAAAATTACCAGGAATTGGACCAAAAACTGCACAAAGAGTTATTTTAGAATTAAAAGACAAATTAAAAAAAGAACAAGAAATATCTATTCAAGAATCAGAAGAAAAATCAGAGTTACAAGATGTCATTTCAAATGATGAAAAAATAACAGAAGCTGTTAGTGCACTTCAAGTGCTTGGCTATAGCAAAAAAGAAATAGCAGATAGCCTAAAGGATATAGATACTTCATTATCTGTAGAAGATATTATAAGAAAGAGCTTAGCAAATTTATCAAGAGGAATTTAAGTATGAAATAATTATAAATTCTTAAAACAAAAAAGAATTATTAATTAAAATAAAAGAGGTAAAAAACATGGATTTAAGCAAACCACTTGCATATAGAATGAGTCCAAAAACATTAGAAGATTATGTTGGACAAGAACATATATTAGGCAAAGACAAAATTTTATATAGAACAATTAAAGCAGATAGACTTTCTAGTATTATTTTATGGGGACCACCAGGTTGTGGAAAAACTTCTCTTGCTAGAGTAATTAGCAATACTACTAAATATAAGTTTTTAAAAATAAATGCCGTAACATCAGGAGTAGCAGATATAAAAAATGCAATAGAAACAGCTCAAAATACATTACTTAATCCATCTGGAAGATGTATTTTGTTTATAGATGAAATTCATAGATTTAATAAATTACAACAAGATGCACTTTTACCTTATGTAGAAAATGGAACTATAATTTTAATAGGAGCTACAACAGAAAACCCTTACTTTGAAGTAAATAAAGCTCTAATCTCAAGGTCTATGGTATTTCATTTAAAACCATTAACAGAAGATGATATATTTAATGTTTTAAAAAAATCATTAACAGCAGAAGATGGGCTTAAAAATTATAATATACAAATAGAAGATAGTACATTAAGAAAAATAGCTGAAACTTCTAATGGAGATGTAAGAACTGCGCTAAATGGTCTAGAAGTAGCAGTATTGACAACAAAAATGGGAGAAAATGGAGTAATTACAATCACAGATGAGATTGCAAAAGAATGTGTACAAACAAGAAAAGCAGTATTTGATAAAAATGGGGACAGCCATTATGATAATATTAGTGCATTTATTAAATCTATGCGTGGAAGTGATCCAGATGCTGCAATTTTCTATTTAGCAAGAGCATTAAATGCAGGAGAAGATCCAGTTTTTATTGCAAGAAGAATTGTAATTTGTGCAGCAGAAGATGTTGGAATGGCAAATCCAAATGCATTAGTTGTAGCAACATCTGCTATGCAAGCAGTTACAATGATAGGTATGCCAGAAGCAAGAATTATTTTAGCAGAGGCGGCCGTATATATAGCAACATCTAAAAAATCAAATTGTGCTTACTTAGCAATTGAAAAGGCTTTGCAAGATGTAGCAAATAAAGATACAGGAACTATTCCAATGCATATTAGAAATGCACCGCTTGAACGGAATGTCAAAAGAAGGCTATGGAGTAGGGTATAAGTATCCACATGATTTTCCAGGGCACTATGTTGAGCAACAATATTTGCCAGATAAAATGCTTGGAACAAAATATTATATAAAAGATGATACAGTTTAAAAACTAAAAATTAAACCCCGCAACTTTAATAGTTACGGGGTATTTTGATTAAATTTACTCTTTTTTCTTATCTTTTAAAACTTCTGCAACAGCTCCTAATGAACCTAATGCTTTAGTTGCTTCAAAAGGAATAAATACCTTATTAGCACTTCCATTTGCAACTTCTTTTAAAGCTTCTAAAGATTTTAGTTGAACTAATTTATCATCAGGGTTTGCTTTCATCATAGCATCATATACTACATGAATTTCTTGAGCTTTAGCTTCTGCCACTTTTTTAATAGCTTCAGCTTCACCAGTTGCTCTTCTAATTTTAGCTTCTTTGTCTGCTTCTGCCTCTAAAATAGCAGCTTCTTTTTTACCTTCTGCAAGAGTAATAGCAGATTGTCTTTCACCTTCAGCTTGCAAAATTAAAGCTCTTTTATTTCTTTCTGCATTCATTTGTTTTTCCATTGCATCACGAATGTCTGCAGGAGGTGTAATATCTTTAACTTCAACTCTATCTACTTTACAACCCCATTGATCTGTTGCTTCATCTAGAATTACTCTTAAATGATCATTGATAGTGTCTCTTGAACTAAATGTAGAATCTAAGTCCATTTTACCAACAATATCACGAATAGTAGTAATTGCTAAATATTCAATACCTTTCTTTAGGTTTTGAATTTCATAAACTGCTTTAGCTGGGTCTGTAATTCTGTAGAATACAACTGTATCAATAGTAATAGTAACGTTATCTTGAGTAATTACACCTTGTGGTGGAATATCCATAGTTTGTTGTTTTAAACTTACAACACTACGAACATGGTCTACAAAAGGAATAATAATTGTAAGACCAGCATCTGCTACTTTGTGAAATTTACCAAGTCTTTCTATAATGTATACTTCAGATTGTTTTACTATTTTAATTGTATTAAATGCAATAATTAAAATAATAATTAATAAAACTAATAAAACCCATAACATAATTTAGGTTCCTCCTTTATTTATTATATATAAAAAGCGTATTACAAATTTATATATTACATAATTACATTTTAAAAAATTTGTAAATTCGCATATTTATCTAAAAATATTTTTTAAAAGTTTTTTGTTAGCTTAGAAAATTGCATCATTTAACATTTTCTTTTTCTTCTAACTTATTAGAAGATTTACTACACTTATCTGTAACAACAGCTTTTACACCATCTATTGCTAAAATTAAAACTTCTGAATCTTTTGAAATAATTTTCCCTTCTTCACATTTAGCAGACCAAACTTGACCGTCTACTTTTATTTGACCTGTTCCATCAGTAGGATTAATGTCTTTTAATACAATAGCCTTTTTTCCTACAATAGCAAAAGCATTTGTAACAACTATTTTGTCTTTTTTAGTAAGTTTTTTAACAAAAGGTCTTGTACAAAAAATAAATAAGGTAGAAGTTACAACAAAAACTGTAGCTTGAATTATTATATTATCTGTAAAAAAGCTTGTAACCATTGCACATAAACTACCAAGCCCTAGCCAAAAAATTAAAAAGCCTACTGTCATAATTTCAACAATCATAAAAATACCAGCTAATATTAACCAAATATACCACATAGAAAATACCTCCTGATATTATTTATTAATTTTATATATGTTTGACATAATTTAAATTATTTTAAACACAATTCTATTATACTATATTCTTAAGTAAAATGGAATATGTTTTTAAGAAAAATGTCATGTTTTGTTACTAGATAATAGTTTTAACAAAGAAAATTTATGAAAGCCAGTTGTACGTAATATTTCTGTAACAAAAACTT
>CANQTQ010000053.1 GCA_947626765.1 uncultured Clostridia bacterium | reverse complement strand
TAAATCCTTCTAAATAGCACTTAATCGGTAACTAGAAGTTACTTTTTCCAAATTGAATTTACTTTTTCAATTGACCTTAATTTTTAGTACATAATAATTATTCTTATGCTAAAGCTTAAATAGTACTATTTTTCGCAGTTTTGAAAGGTCCCGTTTTGATATTCTTCTTTGAACTTTCTTCTGCAACGGGCATTTGAAAAACAAGAAAAACTAGTACTATTTAAGCAAGTAGCTATAAAACATTAACTATTATTTTTCTATACATTATATGTTCATTTTACAGAAATAGTAAATAATTATATTGTTTTTATTTTTTGTTAGTGATATTATAATATTAAATTTTAAAAGAGGAGTTTTGTATTATGATAGATACTGCAAATAATCCAGGTTTTTTAAATGCGTTTTTGCAATATATTGCCACCATTTTAAATAAATCTGAAAATACTGTAAAAGAATATAATTATGACTTAAATCATTTTTTAAAGTTTATAATGCATCACTTTAATCTATCAAACGAAGAAAATATAAAAGATATTAATATAAAAAATATGTCTATTGATACAATTAAAAAGATACAGTTGGATGATATTCATGCATTTTTATTTTATTTAACAAATACATATCATAGTAAATCTGCTACAAGAGCAAGAAAGGTTGCAAGTATTAGAGTATTTTTTAAATATTTAACTAACAAAGAAAAAGTACTTGATAAGGACCCAACTATAGGCTTAGAAACACCAAAGCAAGAAAAAAGGCTTCCTAAATATTTGTCTTTAGAAAATAGTCAAAAGCTTTTAGAAACTACAAAAAATGAAGTTGGTGAATTTAAAGAAAGAGATTTTGCTATTATTACCCTATTTTTAAATTGTGGTATGCGTTTATCTGAATTAGTTGGAATAAATATAAAAAATATTGATTTTTCTGAAAATAAAATGACTGTAATTGGTAAAGGTAATAAGGAACGCACTATCTATTTGAATAAAGCTTGTGTAAATGCAATAAACGAATATTTAAAAGTTAGACCTCATGAAGGCGTTAAATCAGATGATAGAGATGCCTTATTTTTAAGTAAAAGAAAAGAACGTATTAGCAATAGAATGGTACAAGAAATTGTAAAAAGAGAACTTGCAAAAGCAGGATTAGATATTAATAAGTATTCAACACATAAATTAAGACATACTGCTGCAACTTTAATGTATCAATATGGAAATGTTGATATTAGAGCTTTGCAAGTACTATTAGGACACCAAAATATTTCTACTACTCAAATTTATACACATGTTGAAAATGAACAAGTAAGAAATGCTGTTGAAAGTAACCCTTTAGCAAATATGTAAATAAAAAAGTGGCAAAGCCACTTTTTTTATTTATTTGCTATTTCCATTGTATCTCTAGCTATCATAAGTTCTTCATTTGTTGGTACAACAAATACTTTTACTTTAGAGTCTGGTGTAGAAATTTCTACTTCTTTTCCTCTACAGTTATTTTTTTCTTCATCAATTTTAACTCCTAAGTAGCTAAGTGAATTACAAATTTCTTTTCTAACATCTATTCCATTTTCACCAACACCACCAGCAAATGTAATTACATCTACGCCATTCATCTGTGCTGCAAATCTTCCAATATAACCAATTACTTGGTAAACAAAAGTATCTATTGCAAGTTTAGCTCTTTCATTTCCTTCAGCTGCTGCTTTTTCTATATCTCTATCATCAAAGCTTATTCCAGAAATACCTAGTTTTCCAGATTTTTTATTTAATATATTGTCCATTTCATCTGGAGATAAATTTTCATTTTTCATTAAAAATGTTACTATTGATGGATCAATGTCTCCACTTCTTGAACCCATTGGAATACCAGCAAGTGGTGTTAGGCCCATTGAAGTATCTACTGATTTTCCTCCATTTACTGCTGCTAAACTTCCACCTTGTCCTAAATGGCAAGTAATTATTTTTAAATCTTCTGGTTTTTTATTCATTAATTCTGCTACTCTTTTTGCTACAAATCTATGAGAAGTTCCATGGAAACCATATTTTCTAATTCCATATTTTTCATAATATTCATAAGGAATAGCATATAAATATGCTTTTTTAGGCAATGTTTGATGGAAAGCTGTATCAAATACTGCTACCATTGGAACATTAGGTAATACCTTTTTGCAAGCTTCTATTCCTGTAATTCCAGCAGGATTATGAAGTGGTGCTAGTGGAATACATTGACGCATTGCTTCAATAACTTCATCATTTATTAATGCAGAAGAACTAAATTTTTCTCCGCCATGTACTACTCTATGTCCTACAGCTCCTATTTCATCAAGTGAACTAATAACACCATATTCTGGGTGTGTTAATTGTTCTAAAACTAATTGAATACCCTCTTCATGATTTTTAACTATTTGCTCTATTCTACGTTTTTCTCCATTAACAGTATGTGTTAAAAAAGAATCTGGCAAACCTATTTTTTCTAAATAACCTTTTGCCATTACTACTTCATTTTCCATATCTATTAATTGGTATTTAATAGATGAACTTCCACAATTTACAACTAAAACTTTCATTTTTAACTTCCTTTCTTTAATAAAATATATATTAAAATTTTAAATTGTTGTTATATGCTTTAGTGCACGCTAAATAATTTTAAGTTCTTGAATAATAATGCTATTTTAATTTGCTTGTGCTTGAACACAAGTAATTGCAATAACTCCGAACTATATCGTTACTACTACAGCCTCTAGATAAATCATTTACTGGTTTAGCAATACCTTGACAAAGAGGTCCATAAGCTTCTGCTTTTGCTAATCTTTGAACTAACTTGTAACCTATGTTTCCGGCATTTAAATCTGGAAATATTAAAGTGTTTGCTTTTCCTGCAACAGAACTTCCTGGTGCTTTAGAGTTAGCTACTTCTGGAATAATTGCAGCATCTAATTGTAATTCTCCATCACAAATTAAGTTGGGTTGTTTTTCCTTTAATAACTTAGTTGCTTCTATAACTTTTTCAGTTAACTCTGAATGTGCACTACCATATGTAGAATATGAAAGCATTGCTACTTTTGGTTCTTTTCCAGATAGTTGTTTAAAACTTTTGCTAGAAGAAATTGCAATTTCAGATAATTCTTCAGCAGTTGGATTTTCTACTAGTCCACAATCTCCAAATACAAATAGACCATTTTCTCCATATTCACAATTAGGTACTACCATAGCAAAAAATGCTGAAACTAATTTTGTTCCTGGAGCTGTTTTTAATATTTGAAGTGCTGGTCTTAAAGTATTTGCTGTAGAATGGCAAGCTCCTGAAACCAAACCATCTGCATCTCCTTGCTTTACCATCATCATTCCAAAATAAATTGGTTCTAATAAGGTTTTTCTTGCTTCTTCAATTGTCATACCTTTTGCTTTTCTTAATTCATAAAAAGCATTTACATATTCTTCATATTTTTCAGATGTATTAGGATTTATTATTTGGGCTTTTTTGATATCTAAATTATTTTCTTGAGCTCTTTTTTTAACTTCTTGCTCATTTCCTATTAAAATAATATTAGCAAAATTTTCTTGAATTACTTTACTTGCTGCTTCTAAAACTCTTATATCTTCACTTTCTGGAAGAATTATTGTTTTTATATTTTGCTTTGCCTTTTGTTTTATTGTTTCTATAAAAGTCATAATTTTATTCTCCATTTTTTTAAAATCATTAATATTATATATTCAATTTAAGAAAAGTACAATATTTTTATTGGATTTTTTGAAATTTGCAAGAACCCTATTAGTTTTTATGGCTAATAGGGTTCTTAATTTTGCCTAGTTAGGCAATCTCCAAAGGGGTTTCTCTCTTGTAAAAGCCTTCATTTTCGTCGTATACAAGCTTTTCTCTTGCTATGAAAGCATTAAAATCAGCGTCATCACCGGCTGTTCTTGTGATACCAAACCTTGTGACATCATAGATTTTTTTAGTGCTTGATCCATAGCGTTCCTCGGTACGCATGTCAATCAAATGAATTCTCACTTAAGACATCCCCTTTCTAAAAAAATTTGATATAGTAAATATATCAATATGTCAATTATAGCATTATTATATTAATATGTCAAAAGAATTTTTTTGAATTTTTTCGTTTGTGCCGTTTTTTTAACTTTCCAAAATAATATCACAAAATTTTTTTTACTTTAAATTGCCAA
>CANQTQ010000052.1 GCA_947626765.1 uncultured Clostridia bacterium | reverse complement strand
AGTATAAATTAAATATATAAATATAAAAACAAGAGGTTATTTATTGATAATTTCTTGTTTTTATATTATAATGCTAACTAGAAATAGTAAGTTGTCGAGGAGATGATATATTGGAAGATAAAGTAATATTAAAAGATTTAAAAATAGATGTTCAAAAATTATTACAATAAAGATAATAATAAATGGTATGGAGCATTACTTATAGCCCAAAAATCAAAAATAGGAATTGAAGAAGAAGGAAGTATTGAAATTATTGATTTATTATTAGAACCAGAAAAAATAGAAAAGATTGTTGATAATTATAGATACTTTGCAGGTTATCACATGAATAAAAAACATTGGATAACTATAAAACTTGATGGCTCTGTTAATATAAATGAAATATATGAACTTATAGATAATAGTTATAATTTATCTATAAATAAGTAGTAATACAACTTACAATTTTTTAGTATATTTAACCGATTGATAATTTATCGCACATAAATACCAGTGTAGTGGGGAGATGCACCAAGAATAATTTTAACATTTTTAGATAATCATGATTTAAGTGGAAAAACAGTTATTCCATTCTGCACATCAGGAGGAAGTGGAATAAGTACAAGTGAAAATTATTTTAAAAACAATTATAAAAATATAAATTGGATAGATGGAAAAAAATTAAGTACATCTCAAAGTGAAGTAACAAATTGGGTTAAGAGCCTAAATTATTAAAATTGGAGGTAGTAAAAATGAATAAAGAAGAATTTGATAAGGCAAATATATTTGGAAAAGGAAATTCAAACGTAGATTATGCACAATATTTTATAGGAGAATCTTTTTTAAATCCACTAACAGAAGCGGGTAAATGTCCAGTATTTTTAGCAAATGTAACATTTGAACCAAAGTGTAGAAATAATTGGCATATACATCATGCTACAAAAGGTGGAGGACAATTATTAATATGTATAGCAGGAGAAGGTTGGTATCAAGAAGAAGGAAAAGAAGCAGTAAGCCTTAAACCTGGAATGATTATAACAATTCCTGCAAATGTAAAACATTGGCATGGAGCAAAAAAAGATTCATGGTTTAGTCATATAGCAGTAGAAGTACCAGGAGAAAATACTTCTAATGAATGGTGTGAACCTGTTACAGATGAACAATATGATAAGTTATAATTTAAATAGCGAAAGGAAAGAATTTTATGGAAAAAATTGATGTATTTGCACATGTATTATTACCTAATTATTACAACAAAATGTTAAAGATAAATAGTGAAATTCCAAAGAAATTTCCATTTGTTAATAATAAATGTTTACAAGATATGAATGAAAGAAGAAATAATTGGAATGGAGAAACAAAACAAATAATATCCTATGCTAATGTAAATCCAGAAGATTATTGTAATGCCGAAGAATCTGCAAAACTATGTAGAGAAGCAAACAGAGAATTAGTAGAGTGTATTAGAGAAAATCTTGATATGTTTGGCTTTGGAGTAGGAATGATTCCATTAAATAATATAGAAGAGGCATTAAAGATTATGAACGAAATAAAAGGAAGTGAATATTTAGTAGGAATACAATTATTCACAAGACATTTAGGAAAATCTGTTGCAGATAATGATTTTAGAAGTATTTTTGAAAAAGCATCAGAATTAGATATGCCAATATGGATACATCCTGTTTTTGATGATAGAAAACCAGATAATAACATAGTATTTAGTTGGGAATATGAATTATCACAAGCAATGATGCAAATAGTTCAGGCAAATATTTTTAAAGATTTTCCTAATATAAAAATAATTATACATCATGCAGGAGCAATGATACCATTTTTTGCAGGTAGAGTAGATAATATATTACCAAGAGAACAAGCAGAAGATTTTAAAAAATTCTATGTAGATACAGCTATACTTGGAAATACGAAAGCTCTAGAGCTTGCATTGTCTTATTTCGGAGAGGATAAGGTTTTATATGGTACAGATGCACCACTTGGAATTATGCCTGCAGGAGCAACAAAAGAAATAGAAGAGGCAATAAATGAACTTCCAGTAGATGAAGGTGTAAAAGAGAAAATCTATAATAAAAATATAATGAATTTAATAAACAAGGAGGGATAAATTTGATTTATAAAAACTTTAAAGATTTAAAATTATCAAGTTTAGGTTTTGGAACGATGCGTTTGCCCAATAAAGGTCAAAATGGTGATACACCAATAGATGAAGAAGAAACAGCAAAAATGGTTGAATATGCAATTAAAAATGGTGTTAATTATTTTGATACAGCTTATGGATACCATAATGGAGAATCCGAAAAAGTAATAGGAAAGATATTAAATAAGTATCCAAGAGATAGTTACTATTTGGCAACAAAATTTCCTGGATATGATGTATCAAATATGGATAAGGCCCAAAAAATATTTGAAGAACAGTTACAAAAAACAGGAATGGAATATTTTGACTTTTATTTATTTCATAATGTGTATGAAAAAAATATTGATCCATATTTAGATGAAAAGTACGGAATATTAGAATACTTATTAAAACAAAAAGAAAATGGAAGAATTAAGCATTTAGGATTTTCTGCTCATGGAAGTTATAATGTTATGAAAAGATTTTTAGATGCTTATGGTAAACATATGGAATTTTGTCAAATACAATTAAACTATTTAGATTATAAATTTCAACATGCAAAAGAAAAAATTGAGTTATTAAAAGAATGGAATATACCTATTTGGGTAATGGAACCTTTAAGAGGTGGAAAACTTGCAAAATTATCAGAAAAACAAGAAGAAAAATTAAAAGAATATAGACCAGATGAAGAAACACCTGCTTGGGCATTTAGATTTTTACAAGCTATACCAGAAGTTACAATGATTCTTTCAGGAATGAGTAATATGGAGCAAATGAAAGACAATATAAAAACTTTTGAAGAAAATAAACCATTAAATGAAGAAGAAATGAAAGAAATATTGAAAATAGCAGATGAAATGCTAAAGGGTAATATACTTCCATGCACAGCTTGTAGATATTGTACATCACATTGTCCAAAAGGATTAAACATACCAGAATTATTATCGTTATTTAATGAACATACATTTACAGGTGGAGGCTTTATTGCACCAATGGCTATAAGTGCATTGCCAGATGATAAAAAGCCAAGTGCTTGTATAGGTTGTAAAAGTTGTGAAGCAGTATGTCCACAACAATTAAAAATATCAGAAGCTATGAAAGAATTTTCAAGAGCATTAAGTTAGGAGGAATTTAATTATGTTAGAAAAGGCAGAAAGTATAAAAAAACAAAATCGTTTATTAGAGGCTTTAACAAGTCCAAAAGGAAAATATATTGTAGGAACACTTTTATTAAGTGGAATAGGTATAGCTTTACCTAGAATATTCCATATTTTAGTAGGTCCAGTAGCAGGTCAAACATTATTACCAATGCACATTGCAGTTTTAATTGCAGCATTAATCTTTGGAGGAGTAAGTGCAAGTATAGTTGCAGGAAGTTCAGTTGTATTTAGTTATTTATTAACTGGAATGCCAACTACTGCTCGACTTCCATATATGCTAATAGAACTTGTAATTTATGCAATATTATTAAGTGTTTTAAATAAAAAATTTAATTCTTATATATCACTAATAGCAACAATTATTTTAGGTAGGGTGCTATATGCAGGAGTATTATTTGTTGCAATCAATGGATTAGGATTACCTACTTATGGAATATCAGTAATAGATAGTATTGTTACAGGATTACCTGGAATTTTGGTTCAATTAATTTGTGTGCCATTTATAGCTAAAACAATAAAGAAAGGAATACATTTAGATGACTAAATTAGAAGAAGTAAAAGAAATTTTACATCAAAAAAATGCTTCATTAGTTGTAGCTTATGAAAATGGAGAAATAAAAGAATATTATCAAGATCGAATAAAAGATATAAAGGATATTTTAAGAAAAGATGAAAAGCTACTCAAAGGAGCAGTTATAGCAGATAAAGTAATTGGAAAAGTAGCAGGAAGTATTTTAGCAGTTGCAGGAGTTAAAGAGATTTATACAGATGTTATAAGTGAATATGCAATCCCAGTTTTAGAGGAAAACCATATAAAATATGAATATAAAGAAAAGGTGCAATATATTGTAAATCAAACTAAAACTGGAATGTGTCCTATGGAAAATAAATATAAAGATGAAGTTAATATTCATAAAATTTATAGTGAAATGATAGATGCTTAAATAAAAATGAAGGGAGTTATCCTAAAATGAATAAAAAAGTTAAATATGGAGTTATTATTGGAATTATAATTGTTATTTTACTAATTATAGTAAGTATTGTTGCAGTAAATATATTAGGAAAAAATAATAAAGACGATCTACATAATTACGCTAATACAAAAGTAGAAGAAAATACAAATTCAGATGCATCTACAGTATATATGACAACAGATATTTCTCCAGAAGGATTAATGAAAGTATATGAACAATTGAGCTTTACACCAACAGGCAATGTAGCAGTTAAACTTTCTACTGGAGAACCACCAGCTAGTAATTATTTAAGACCAGAATTAATAAAAAATCTAGTTCAATCTGTAAATGGAACAATAGTTGAATGTAATACTGCGTATGGTGGCTCTCGTTCAAGTACAGCTATGCACAAGCAAGTAGCAGAAGATCATGGATTTACAGCAATAGCAAATGTTGACATTATGGATGAAGAAGGCTCAATGTCTTTGCCTGTGAAAAATGGAAAACATCTATCAGAAAATTATGTAGGTACACA
>CANQTQ010000051.1 GCA_947626765.1 uncultured Clostridia bacterium | reverse complement strand
CAAGAAGTTCTAGGCAACTATACTGTAACAGTAGCAGGAGACTATCCATATGTTAATAATCAAAATGAAAAAGATGTAAACATTAAAATTGCATTAAAAGAAGAATTAACAAAAGCTGAAGAATTTACATTAGAATTAAAAGGAATTAAAAAAGATGATAAAACAGAAATTAACAAAAGCGTAAAAGTTAAAATTCCAGCTAATACATCAATAGTAACTATTGCTTCGTCAGCAAATCCTGAAAAAGATATTATAGCTTGGGAAACAAGTGGAAAAATTGATTTAAAAAATAGTGATGAATGGGCAAATGGAGAAATTAAAGGAAAATTAAAAAATAGTAAAGGAACAATAGTAAGTGAATTTACAATTGAAAAATATTCAACAACTCCAGCTGCTGCTAATGTAAGAGCAGATAGAAAATCAACATATAATTATAATTTTTCATTAGATACAGTTAGTGAATATCCTATAGCTTTAGTATATTATCATAGGATAGCATATAGCTCTGGAACTACATCACCAGGTAGTGCTTCCGCACCAGCAAATAGCGTAGCTAGTATGTTTGAAAAAGCAACAAAATTGTCTTGTACAAATGGAAGCATTTCTAAAGAAATAGAAGATAAAACCATGAAAGATGGAAATGCTTCAACATTATATTATGTATTAGAAGATATCTATGGAAATAGAACAACAGAGAATGTTTTATCTACAGTAATAACTGGAGATGCTAATGCAAAGAAACTTGAAAAACCAGTAGTTTCAAGACCTGCTAGTTTATCTAGCACTACAGCAGAATTTACTTGGACTCAAGCAGAATCAACTAATGAAACATACACTGCAACATTATATTATAAAGAAAAAGCTGATTCTACACCAGTAGTAGTTGACGTTGACAATGCAGTAGCACATAGTGCTTTACGTAAAGATTTTGCTTCAAAAATGGATAAAGCTGGATATTACTACGTAGAAGTATTTTCAAATGCAACTGGAAGTAATTTAGCATCAGAAGTTGGAAAATCTGAAGAAATTGAAATTAAAAAATTACCATCAATTGTAAATCCACACTATAATGCTACTACAACTACTCCAAAATTAGCATGGGATAAATATAACACTGCTTCAATAGAAGGTTATGAAAATATAGTAGAAAAAATAGAAGTTACTATTAAAAGAAAAGACGGAAAGGCATTAGCTTCTGAAGGATGTACAGTATCAAGTATTACAGATGTAGAAGCAACTGTATCTAGTTTACAACCAGGAGTTATTTATATAGCAGAAATAAAAATTAAAGCGAATACAAATCAAAAAGAATATGTCGATTCTGATGTAGTAGAAACTGTACCATTTTTCACTTTAGGAAGTGCATCAGTAGACACTGTTGGAAATAAAACTGTAACTTTAAAAGGAGTACCAGAAATTAGTGATGTATCTGCTACATATTCAGCAACTGTTGTAGAAATAACAGATGGTGAAGGAGGTAGACCAACACAAGGTACACCATTTACAGTATCAAATTTAAAAGTTGATGAAAATGGAAAATTAGTTATTAATGGTTTACAAGAAGGCAAAAAATATATTGTACAATTAAAGTGCACATTATCAGATGGTACTGAAGCAGTTGCAGGATATATTCCGTCAGATACAACTAAATCAATTAGAACATTACCAATAATTTCTGGAACATATTCAAAAGCAGGTTCAGAAACAGGAATATATTCTGACAGAACAAATATTACAATTGATAATGTAACATATAAAGCTACAGATTATACAAATGTAGATGGAGGTCTATTTAGAAAAATAGCTACTTCATTAAATGGTTTAGCTGAAGGTGACAAAGTGACTTTAGACTTAGATAAAAAGACAGCTAATATCGAATTTAATGAAAATATTGCATCTGCATCTACTAGAAGTTTAGGAGATTTTGAAGGGTTCACTGTGGAATTAACAAGTAAAAATACTAGACGTAGAGTAACAATCACTAAAGCTAAAGATTTAGTTCTTAATTCAGGATTGTATGGATTGAGTGTTACTTCATCAGGAATAGAAAGTGGTTATATTACATGTAAAGATGGTGCTGACGCAACAGGTTCTGGAGCTAATAAGCTAAAGGTTGTTTCAAATGCAACAGTTACAATTGATGGAGTTGTAGTAAAACCTACTCTTGATACTACTATGAAATACGCATCTAATAAATTGGATGTTGATATTACACCAACAGAAAATAATATAACAATATCAAATAATAATTTAAAATCTGTTTTAACAATAAATTTTGTAAATACTGCCAGACCTGCTTATACACAAAAAGGGTCTATTAGCATAAAAAATGGAGGAAACGTAACTATTACTACTGATGCTGGTGGTAATGTAGTATCAGATGTTATAATTAATGTAACCGATGGGGACGTAGATTTAACTGATGGAACTAACCACAATGTATCTGGTGGAAACAATACTATTACAGTAAATACAACTAATACGACTTCAAAAACAGTAAAAGGATATGCAAAAACAAAATTGCCTGATTCTATTGCAAGTGAATTTAATACAGCACAAACGATAAATTTATTTACTAAATTTGACGTTAAAGATGCTTCAACATGGTCTAATATAAAATCTGTAATTACAGCTTGGCAAACAGGTAAAGATGAAGAAATTAAAGCATTTATCAAATATCTACAAGATAATTTTGGTGAATTATTAGGTAGAAATGTTACAATTAAGATTGACCAAAGCCAAGCACATCAAGGATATCCAGAAATTGAAATTACTGTAAAAGAAGATACATCTTCAAGTACACCAATTGTAATTACTGGATTAAGATAAATCCTTACAAAATATGCAAAAAAAGAACGGGTCATATGACCTGTTCTTTTTTTGCATATTTATATTTTTCTTACACAAAAAACTGGTATTTTTGCTGCTACATAATATACAAGCTTGCTATTAGCATGATAATTATTATTTAGCTTTTATCTAGTTGCTTTCTTTTTCAATTTTTATGATTACATTCATTTCGTTTGTTTCTTCTGCTTTTCCGTCTTTATCATAATCTGATTTTAATGTTAATGTAGTAAATCCATATTCATTTGTTACATTGTTTACCTTTAAGTTTGTTTTTAATAAGTCTTTGCTATCTAAGTTAATCCATACTGGTACCAAAGCGAATCTTCCATATACTATTTCTGCTGTATCTGCACTTCCTGCTTCTCCTTGTCTATATAGATTTCCACCTATTGCTGCGCTATCCTCCCAGTCTAATATAAATGTTTCATTATCATCTGTTGTTATTGCTTCTGGATTTCTTACTGATAAGTATGCTAACATCCATCTTCCTTTTATTCCATTGATTGTTAAATTTCCATATGTTCCTGATAGTATACCTAAATTTTTGTCTTGGAAGTCTTGTTTATTTAATACATCTTCTAGTAGTTTATTCAATGTCACAGAATCCCCATCATTGTATGATGTATTTATTGCTTTTTTTACTTCCGCTTGTACTTCTGGTTTTTCTATTCCTTCAATGTTTACTCCTTTGATTTTGCTCATGTTTATATTATTTAATGCCCAATTTGCATGTTCTAAATGGTTAAACATAGTTGCTGTATCACTATAATCATCAAAGATTAATCTTACATTTGTTGGCATATCATATTGATAACTTTCTGTTTGCTTTAAACCGTACTTGTTGCAAATTGCTCTTTCTGTTACATAAATTGCATTATTGTAAGTCTCAGTTGTTAAGCTTTCACTCCAGCCCTGTGCATTTAGATCAAACCATACAAACTCTGAATAGTCATCATGTATTCCATCTGTGTTAACAGAATCATGAGAATTAGTAGAAGCATGCTGTGTTCCAGATGTAGGACCTTTGTTTTCATCTACATCAAATGCTCCATTCCAAACAACCCAGTCATAAGGAACATTATAGCTTAGTTTTAAATATGCCCATAAGTGTTCTGTTTCATCATATTTTCCTGTTATTGGATTGTATTTTGTTGGAACTATTCCATTCTTCTTTACATTTATTTTTATATCTTGCATATAGCCACGTATATTTTTAGCTCCAATATGTGGTGTAGGACATACTACTGTACTTTCTAATACTTTTGCAGTTGCT
The DNA here is from genome assembly GCA_947626765.1 of uncultured Clostridia bacterium. Classification (GTDB taxonomy): domain Bacteria; phylum Bacillota; class Clostridia; order TANB77; family CAG-508; genus CAG-273. The sequence goes on along the minus strand of CANQTQ010000051.1, from coordinate 1,343 downwards.
TCATTTCCAGCTTCTACACTTTTTAAATATACATATCCTGCATTATGTACATTTATTGTTACATCTGTTTCTTCATATTCTTCTAATTCTTCACTATCAAATTTTACATGTACTGTATATGTTTTTACATAGTTATCATTTGCTCCAAAGTCTGCTGGTAGCCATGCTGCTATTTTTCTCTTTGGCTTTTTATTAATAGTTAATTTATCTTTATCTACAACACCTGCTAAAGCTCCATTATCTGCCGTTACAGTTACTTCGCCATCATCCGTAGTATATTCATCATTAATTATTTGAAAATCTATTCCTATCCAGCTATGACTTCCGTATTGTTCATATCCTGTTAATGTATATTTCTGTAATAAATCTGATTTTACATACACATCTATTGTATTAAATTTATTTGCATCTAATGAAACTTTTGCTTTTATATCTGAAGAATTATTTTGATTGTTTGTTAATTGGCTTACACTAGGTGCTTTTACTTGAGATATTTCTGGTTTTCCATTGTCGTTTTTTACAGTTGTTAATATAGCATCAAAAGTTGAATCAACTGTTATTACTATATTATCTAAATAACTATCACTTTTAATTTGTGCTTCTGTTGAGTTTTTATTTGCTATTACTATATCTCTGCTTAATTCCTCTGCATCTAAATATACAAAATATGAATTTACTTCTGTTTTTGAATGTTGTGTTATATATTTTTCTCCTGTTTCTCTATTTACTGCTACTAACTCGTCTCCACTATAGAATGTATAATCTTCATCTAATCTTACTTTTACTACAAAGTGTTTTGCTGTTTTTCCTTCTACTGTTGTTTCAGCCAATTTATTAATGTTCATACTATATTCAGCAGGTGCTTCTTCTGTATAATCTTCAGATGATACAGATTCAGTTATGTCCGTATAATTAACATCTTCTACTTGTAAACTTTTTCTTACTTCTTCATTTATTTGATTCATATCTGATGTACCATATAGTTTTTCTATTGTAAATGTTCCAGCCATAGTAGCATTTAATACATGTAATGTTACATCTTTTTCTTTTCCATTACTTGTTAGTGTAAATTTGTAATCTCCTGGTAGAGTTGTGTTTGATACAGTTACTTTTAATTCACCATTTGATGAAACTGTTCCAGCTGTTACATGATCACCTGAAACTTTTGCATCTTTTGGCACATCTACTAATGTAAATTCAGCCTTTTTTCTAGTAGTTACATTTTCTGGAATTACTCTAATTGTAATTTCACTGTTTTCTTTTACTTCTACAGCTTGAACTATACTGTCTTCAGGATCATATTCTTCTTTTTTTACTGTTAAATTTACATCTAGAACTTCTTG
>CANQTQ010000050.1 GCA_947626765.1 uncultured Clostridia bacterium | reverse complement strand
CATGGATACCAAGGTATAAATACAAAATAGTAGAAGGAAAAGAAGAAGTAGATGTAAAATTTGTAGATGTAAATGACCAGTATCAAGGAAAAGATGCAGAAACAGTAGATTTAAAAGACTATAAATTACCAGAAAGCTTTACATTTGCAGAAAAGCCATTATCAGGATATTGGATGAGTAAATACGAGATACAAGAATCAGACAGTAGTGGACTAGAAAAATTAGTAGTAATAGGAACAAGTGACAATAAATTAAACGTAACAACATCAAGTCCAAGTGGAAAATATACAATATTCTTAGATGGAGAAAAAAATATAAGTGGAGTAGAACTACCATATGATATAGAAAATATACCAGCAACAGAATCACACGAAGTACTTTTAATAAGTGAAACAACTAAAAATATAGTAGGAAATGTAGTAGTAGAAGCAAATGACTCAAGCAAGAATATAGAAGTAGATACAAGCGGATTTAATGAAGCAAACACCTATTACGTAATATATGATGAAAACGGAAACAATGAAACAATATATGGAAGAATGGATAAAGTAGATAGACCATCAAATTGGTATAACTATGATAAAAAAATATGGGCAAATTTAGTAACAGTAAATGAAGACCAAATAACATATTGGACATATATACCAAGATATGAATATATAGCATATCAAGGAGCAGAAAGCGTAGATGTAAGATATATAAAATCAACACAAACAGAAGCAGATAAAGGATATAAAATACCAGAAAGCTTCACATTTGGAGAAGGAGAGAATAAAAATTTAAAAGGCTATTGGATAAGCAAGTATGAAATACAGGATTCAGAAAATACAGGAGCAGAGAAGTTAGTAGTAGTAGGAACAAATACAACACTTAATGTAACAACATCAAAACCAGAAGGAACATATACAATATTCTTAGATGGAATAAAATATAAAGATAATGTGACATTACCACATGATATAGAAAATGTAGGAACAGAAGAACATGAAGTATGCTTAATAAGTGAAACAAAAAGAAACATAATAGGAAATGTAAAAACAAAAGCAAATGACTCATCAAAGAATATAGAAATAGATTTAAGAGGATTTAATCCAGAAAATACTTATTATGTAATATATGGTGAAAATGGTACAGATGAAACCCAAAAAATAGAAGTAAACGAAGATGGTAGTCCAAAAAATGCACCAACAGATTGGTATAACTACGATAAAAAGATATGGGCAAATATAGTAACAAAAGGTGAAGATGAATCGGGTAAAAAATTAATAACCTATTGGACATATATACCAAGATATGAATATATAGCATATTCAGGAGCAGAAAGTGTAGATGTAAGATATATAAAATCAACACAAACAACGGCAGATAAAGGATACAAAATACCAGAAAGCTTTACATTTGGAGAAGGAGAAGATAAAAATTTAAAAGGCTATTGGATAAGCAAATACGAAATACAAAATGTAGAGTAAATTTAAATAGAAAATATAAAACTAAAAATGAAAAACAAAATGAAAAGGTAAAAAAGTACAAATAGTTAAACTTCAAAACAAAAATTAAAAAAAATAAATTTATATAAAATTAAATTTTAATAAAAATAGAGGAGAAGATGAAAATGAAAAAATTGATAAGTAAAATATTAGTAATAATGGCACTTGCAGTTATGGCAATGCCGTTAACATCAAATGCAGGTTTCCAAGCAAATAAAGGAGGAAAAAGCTATACAACAAGTGATACTATATTCGCAAACGACTTATTTATAGGAATAAGAAATATGGAAAAAGAAGGAGGAACATTAGGACTAACAGCAAAAATACAAACATCAAGTTATTTAGAAGAAGGAGACGGAAATGGCTTAGATTGCCATATGGCAAAAAATACAGAATGGGGAACAGCAGCAATGCTAGCAACATCAATATATGGAGAAGTTCCAGCAGATGCTAGTAAAAGTATATCAGGAAATGATTCAGGAATATTCGAGATGATAAATGGTTATGAGTTAGTGGCAGGTATAGGTACGGAGTCTACAAGTTATATGACTACAATAAAAAGTGCAGATAAAAGATATTATGATTTATATGAATCAAGTGTATCAAAGCCAGGAGATGCAACAACAGAAACAGCAAACTGGAAAAGTAGTAGTGGTACAACCTTCCCAAGTAGTAGTTACCCAATGTTTGTAAGAAATTACAGTGGGTTGTTCGGGTTCAGCAACCATGACGGCCGCGACTACTACAACTACTTCAGCAGCTACTATGCTTCTGCTCGTGCGGTAGTGGTCTGTGGTGCGGGACTTTAAAATAAACACTGTCATTTGACTTTTGAATATAGGGCTTATGCTATTCGCAGCATGGTTGTTGGACTCGGTTTCCTTTTTCTCTCGAATACCCTTGTGGGTTGTTCGGGTTCAACAACCATGACGGCCGCAACAACAACAACAACGGCAACAACAACAACTATGCTTCTGCTCGTGCGGTAGTGGTCTGTGGTGCGGGACTCTTATACATATTTAGAGGGGAATTCTTCAGGGAGAATTCCGAAAAATAGTATAAAAGAAGTGTAAGTCCTTCCTTAATTGGTAAAAAAATAAAAGGCCGTGTAGTGCAAGTAAGAAAGTGAAAGTGATACATTATGCCAAAAAAAGATGAAAGATTAATAATATATGAAAAAATGACACAATTAATATTTTACTCTAAAAATTTAATGATAAAATTTCCAAAAAGTGAAAGATTTGATTTATGTACAGATATAAAAGAAAGTCTATATAAAAATTTAAGAAATATTATATATGCATGGAAAGAAAGAAATACATTAAAAAGAGCAGAAATACTTAATAAAATAGATGTAGAATTATATGTACTAAAAACAATGACAAGGCTATCTTATGAATATAAATATATTACTCCAAAAAACTATATGGTATGGAATGAAAAAATATCAGAAATAGGAAAAATGGTAGGAGGATGGCTTAAAGCGTGTCAAAAAGAATAAATAATATATTTAAAGAAAAAATTAAATTCGAAAATATGTTAGCAGCATATAAAAGAGCTGCAAAAGGAAAAAGAAACAATAAAGAAGTAATATTGTTTGAAATGGATTTAGCTAATAATTTAACAAAAATATTAAAACAAATATATAATGGAACATATACAATAGGTGATTATAGAAAATTCATAATATATGAACCAAAGCAAAGAGAAGTATATGCTTTACCATTTGCAGATAGAGTAGTACATCAATGGTATGTAGAAGAATTTATAAAACCTATATTTTTACCTAAAATGATAAATGACACATATGCTTGTATAGAAAAAAGAGGAGTACATTTAGCAATAACAACATTAAGAAAATACATGAAAAAAATGTATAAAGAAAATCCAAATTATTATATACTAAAATGTGATATATCTAAATTTTTTTATAATATAAAAAAGGAAAAATTATATAAAATAATAGAAAGAAAAGTAAAAGATAGAGATTTTTTAGAGTTTACAAAAAAATTATTATATCAAAAAAGTAGTAGTAGTTCAGGAATACCAATTGGAAACTATACAAGTCAGTATTTTGCAAATATATATTTAAATGAGCTAGACCATTTTATAAAAGAAAAATTAAAAGTAAAATATTATGTAAGATATATGGACGATTTTATATTATTAATAGAAAATAAAGAAAAAAGCAAAGAAATATTAAAAGAAATAACCAAATTTTTAGATGAAAACTTAGAACTAGAATTAAACAAAAAAACAAATTACTTTAAAGTAAATCAAGGCGTAAACTTTTGTGGCTTTAAAATAAAATTAAAAGAAATACGTTTATTAAAAAGAAGTAAAAAGAAAATATATAAAAGAGTAAAAATATGGAATCAAATGTATAAAAATCAACAATTAGATTTTAAAAAAACAAATGCAAGTTTAAGAGCATGGGTAGGACATGCAAGCCACATAACAAAACAAGGATTAATACAAGATGTTGTAAATAAATGTGAATGGATATATAAAGAAACCAATGGTACTTAAGCTACCATTGTTTTTTTCATGTACACTAAAATTATATATAGATGCAAAAAAATTACATTTTTTATAATTAATGGAATGTAAAAATACAAAAATTACTTGACAAGTAATATAATAACATATAAAATGGTATATATTAATTCAATTATTAAATTTAATCAAAAATATTTTGAAAGCATATTAGTAAAAATTCTTTCGGTAACAATCCAAAAACAAAAATATTTTCAAGTTTTTAAAAACTAAAAAACAAACTCTAGAGTTTATATAATTACATATTTAACTAGGAGGTAAATAATATTGAAAAAATTAAACCTAAATATAGAAATTGCAAATCAAAACTATTATGAATATGATATAGAAGAAAATTTTAATACATATAAAAGTTATGTAGCAGAAGCATCAGCAAAATATTTTATAACGAAAAATAAAGGTCATGATAAATTATTTAAAGAATCATTAAAAAATAAAAATGATTTTATAGAATTTGTAAAGCAGTTTATAAGTTTAGAATTAGAAAATGAATTAACAGAAAACAATGTAGAAATATATGATAGAAAGTTTATAACAAATAACTTTTCAGAAATAGAGTCAGACATAATATATAAAATAAAAAATAAATCAGTATATTTCATAATAGAACAACAATCTACAATAGACAAAAATATGTCTTATAGAATACTTGAATATATGTCAGAAATAATAAGGGAACACATGCAAGATAAAAGTATAAAAAATAAAAGCTATCCCAATATAATTCCAATAGTAATAAATACAAGTAGTAGTAAATGGAATGTATCGCAAAAATATAGCAGTAATATAGAAAAAATACAAGGAATAAATAAAAGTTACATAGAAGCAGAATACATAGTAATAGATATAAACAATTATACACAAGATGAATTATATGAAAAAAATACAATGATAGCATATTTAATGATGTTAGAAAAGTCAAAAACAAAAGAAGAATATGAAGAAATAATAGAAAGAATGATAAATAAGCTAAAGAAAGAAAACATTAATGAAATGGCAAGATTTGTAAGATACATATTAAGTTATGTTCTAGAAGAAGAGAAAGTAGAAAAAATAATAGAAGAGTTAAGTAAGAAAGGAGGGAAAAGTAGTATGCCAACAGCATTAGAAAGATTTATGTTGCAAGAAAGACAAGAAGGAAGACAAGAAGGAAAAACTGAAACATTAATAACAATTATTAAAACTATGTTAAAAAAACAAATGCCAATTTCTACAATTTCAGAATTAACAGGATTATCAGAAAAAGAAATACAAAAGCTTCAAACAAATGGATAGACACTTGTATTACATTTCTATAACAAGTAAATTACAAAAGAAAAAAATATAAGAAATGAGCTTGTAAAACTGCATATTCTTTATATATATTTGTGAATATAATGTGAAACATAGCATTCATAGAAATTTAAAAATTAGTATTGACAAAAAATATGTGTTATTATATATTAACTCTAGTAGCAATAAGTATGCTAACA
>CANQTQ010000049.1 GCA_947626765.1 uncultured Clostridia bacterium | reverse complement strand
TAATTAACTCTCCAACACATTGCTATTCAATGTATTGGAGAGTTTTACTCTTTCAAAAGTGTTTAAGTTAAGATTTTTACTATACTTCTATTATACTATATATTTTTTAAAAGTCAATGTTTTGGAAATTTTATTATTGCTTGCATTTGTATTTTAGTTACTATTTATGATTTATTCCTTTAAAATATTTACTCATTTGTTTGAAGCTTTTCTATTTCTTTTTCTGATAAGCCTGTTAATTTAGAAATTTTGTCCATTGACATATTATCTTTTAACATGTTTCTAACAATTGACATTAATGTTTCTTTCCTTCCTTCAGTTTTGCCTTCTTGTCTTTCTTGTAACATAAATCTTTCTAATGCTGTTGGCATACTACTTTTCCCTCCTTTCTTACTTAACTCTTCTATTATTTTTTCTACTTTCTCTTCTTCTAGAACATAACTTAATATGTATCTTACAAATCTTGCCATTTCATTAATGTTTTCTTTCTTTAGCTTATTTATCATTCTTTCTATTATTTCTTCATATTCTTCTTTTGTTTTTGACTTTTCTAACATCATTAAATATGCTATCATTGTATTTTTTTCATATAGTTCTTCTTGGCTATAGTTATTTATATCTACTACTATGTATTCTGCTTCTATGTAATTTTTATTTAGACCTTCTATTTTTTCTACATTACTACTATATTTTTGTGATACATTCCATTTTTTGCTACTTGTATTTATTACTATTGGTATTATATTTGCATATTTTTTGTTCTTTTCATTATCATATTGCATATGCTCTCTTATTATTTCTGTCATATATTCAAACATTCTATATGCCATGTTTTTATCTATGGTTGATTGCTGTTCTATTATAAAATATACTGATTTGTTTTTTATTTTGTATATTATGTCTGATTCTATTTCTGAAAAACTACTTGTTATGAATTTTCTATCATATATTTCTATATTGTTTTCTGTTAATTCATTTTCTAAGTTTAAACTTACAAATTTTTTTATAAATTCTATAAAATCTTCTTTATTTTTTAATGCCTCTTTGAAAAGTTTATCATGACCTTTATTTTCTGTTATGAAATATTTTGCTGATGCTTCTGCTACATAACTTTCATAACTATTAAAATTTTTTTCTGTGTTATTTTCATAATATACTTCATCATTTTCTTGTTTTAATTGCATTATGTACATTTACCTCCTAGTTAAATATATTTTTATAAAAACTCTAGAGCTTGCTTTTTTGTTTTTTAAAATTTTAAATAATGTGATTTGAAATTTTACGAAAAAATTTTTTGTATACAAAATTTTTTGATTAATTTGATAAAATTTAATAAATGAATTAACATATATTATTTTACATATTATTTAATTACTTGTCAAGTGTTTTAATAGAAAACTATTGCTACAAATTGCATTTAACTTTTCACTTGACGTTTCATTTTCTCATAATTTAATTTCCTTATTATTCCAAAATTTTCTTTTTCTTACATTTTTGAAATAAATCTTCTCAATATTTTTAATTTTTTTGAAGATAATAATTATTGATAAATAAGAAAAAATGCAATTTTATATAAAATAAAAAATGGAGGTTTATTATGAAGAGTAAATGGATTTTTATTTTAGTTGCAATAATTATAATAGCTGGATTTGCATATTTTCTTTTTTTTAAAAGAAATACTAACAATACTACTTCTCCTACACCTTCTGACGCTCAAAGAATTTCTACTGAAGTTGATGATACTAAAGATACAAAAAAATTAGTTGAAACTGAAATTTCTAAATTTTCTACTAAAATTATTGTAGAAGATGATAACCGAGATAATAACCTAGAGCTTAGTGCTTCTAAAATAAATGGTGTTATTGTAAAAGATGGTGAAGAATTTTCTTTTAATGATACTGTAGGAAACCCTACACCAGACGAAGGCTATGAAAAAGCGGGTATATTTATTGGTGGAAAAAAGTCTAAAGGCTATGGTGGTGGAAATTGTCAAATTAGTACTACTTTATATGATGCTGTTTTAAAAGTAGATGGCTTAAAAGTAACAGAAAGACACGAGCATGGTAAAGAAGTTGGCTATGTAGAAAAAGGAAAAGATGCTACAGTTGTTTATGATGAGCTTGATTTAAAGTTTAAAAATAATACTGGATATGATATAAAAATATATTCTAATGTTACTGAAGAAAAAGTTAATGTAAAAATTGTAAAGCTTTCTTATGAAGAATAATTGATTTAATTTTTTAAAAGTAAATTTACTATTTATTATTAGCTAAAATGTCATAAAAATACCTTTTCAAAATATAATTTATTAATTTATATTTTGGGAGGTATTTATGTTTGTTAAAAACAAAATACAATTAAAAATAGTTTGTATTTTATTGATTCTTTTATGTATTTTTTATAGTATTTCTTATGCTACAGATAGTATTTATGTATGGTCTTCTGAAAGTGAGGCTTTAAATAATACTACTTCTACTACAAGTACTAATATATTTTCTAATAATGAAAATACAAATTCAAATATAATTGATAATTATAATAATACAATTACAACTTCCGCAAATATTACAGATTTGGGTTTGCAATGTGGTGGTGCAGTATTGATAGAAATGAACTCTGGAAATGTTTTATATGACCATAATATGCACGAGCAGCTAAGACCTGCTAGTGTTACAAAAGTAATGACCATTTTATTAATTATGGAAGCTATAGATTCTGGAAGACTATCATACACAGATAAAATTCCTTGTTCGGAAAATGCTAGTAATATGGGCGGTTCACAAATTTGGTTAGATGTAAGAGAAGAATTAACTGTAGATGAAATGTTAAAAGCAATTTGTGTTGTTTCTGCAAATGATTGCACTATGGCTATGGCAGAATATTTAGCAGGTTCTGAAGAAGCGTTTGTTAAGCAAATGAATGAAAAAGCAAACGAACTTGGTATGAATGATACTACTTTTAAAAATTGTCATGGAATTGATGAAGATGGTCATGTAACATCTGCTTATGATATTTCTTTAATGTCTAGAGAACTTTTAACAAAGCATCCAGATATTACTAAATATACTACTATTTGGATGGATTCTTTAAGAGATGGTAAATCAGAATTAGTAAATACCAATAAATTAATTAGAAATTATAAAGGTGCAACTGGTTTAAAAACAGGCTCTACTTCTGTTGCTTTATTTAACTTATCTGCAAGTGCTACTCGTAATGATTTATCTTTAATTGCAGTTGTTATGAAAGCTCCATCAAGCCAAGTTCGTTTTTCTGAAGCTCAAAAGTTATTAGATTATGGTTTTAGCAATTATGAATATAAAAAGCTTGCAAATAAAGGTGATACTGTAAAAGAAATTGCTGTTAATAAAGGAGTAGAGTCAAAAGTTAATACTGTTTTAGAAACAGATAGTGGAATTTTAATTACAAAAGGGCAAGATAAAAATATAGAACAAGTAATAGACATTCCTGAAATTGTTTCTAGCCCTATTGTTCAAAATCAAATTTTAGGCAGTATTACTTATACTTTAAATGGAGAAGAAATTGGAAAGGTTAATATTGTTGCAGAAAAGTCTGTTGATAAAATTAGTACATTTTCTATGATTGAATATGTTTATGGTAAGTGGTTTTCACTTTTTAGAATTTAAAATTATAAAAAAATAATGAAGAGGTATTAAAAATACACATAAAGTTGAACCCAAATTGCTAGGCAAAAGCCTAACAATTTGGGGTACACTTCAAATTTTACCATCTTTTATATACTTTTCTTATAACTCTCCTCAAGTTTTTTTATTAAATTATATGAATTTGCATGCTTAGCATAACCTTTCCATGCATTAAAGCTTTGTTTAATAGCTTTTCTAGTATCTTTTGTTTTTGGAATCTTTCTCCAGCTTCTTATTCTTCTTTTTACATTTATTTTATTTTGCTTTTTTATAAGCTTATGAGTGCAAAAAACTTTAAATCCACAATAGGCAATTCCCTGGTTTAATGGATAATATCTTGTTTTTTTGTTTAAGCTAAGTTCTAAATTTTCTTTTAAAAATGCTTCTATTTTTTCTAATACTTCCTTTGCCTTTTGTTTTCCTTCTACAATTAATATTCCATCATCCATGAATCTAATATAATATTTTATCTTTAGTTTTTCTTTTATGTAATGGTCTAATTCATTCATATAAATATTGGCAAAGTATTGTGAAGTATAATTTCCAATAAATATTCCTTTTTTGTCATCATTTATCCAAATATATTTTCTTGTTAATTCTAGGAAGTCTTTGTCTTTATAATATTTACACATTATTTTATATAAAATTTCTTTATTTATAGTATTAAAAAATTTAGAAACATCATATTGAAGCACATAAGGATTTTTATAGTTTCTTTTTGCACATTGCATATAATGCTGAAGCATATTTATACATTGATGAAGTCCTCTTTTAGGAATACATGCATAAGATGTACTTATAAATTTTGGTAGCATATATGGCATAATATATTCATAAACATATAATTGTTGTATTACTCTATCATAAAAAGGTAAGCACCATATTTCTCTTTCTTTTGGTTCTTTTACTATAAAGCCTATTCCTTTTGAAACATTATATGTTTTATTTTTTAATTTTGTATAAATATCATAAATATAGTCTTCTAAATATATTTCAAATCTTAAAGTTTGTTCAGTTAACTTTTTTCTTCTTCTTGTTCTATCATATGCTGCTTTTATTTTACTAAATGTTAACGCATTATAATAAATATTATTTATTCTTTTAGGCATGTACGCATCCAGCCTCCTAACATTCTACCTATCTCTGCTGTTTTTAGGCTCCATGTTTTGTAGTTATTAGGTGATATATATTTTTTATTATATGAAAGTCTTGTTGCAAATCTTTGGAACAAAAGTTCTGCATCTATTATATTTAAGTAATATAACTTTTTACTATCACTTACTTTTTGCGCATAAAATATATTTTTTATAACATTATTCATTGAATTTTTTATATCTGTTACTAATGCAAATTTTTCAGATTTTGGATATTTTTCTAATATGTTATATGCATAGAAATATAAGTCCGTATATTTTTTATAAATTAATAAATTATTTTCCATATTTTACCTCTTAATATATAAAATAAAAACAGAGCAAATATTTTTAATTTATTTACTCTGTCCCATAATTAGTTTGTTTTCATATAAAATATGATGAATTCGTCCTTTGTTTATTTTTTATATTACTAAAAACTAATTACTGTATAATGTTTTACCTTTCGGTATGGTTATAAATTCTTTAGTATCCAAGCAAGCTAAAAGTTATCCGTAAATAACTTTATTTTGTGCTATTAACTTAAAACAAGCTAATACCGATACTAGAGTCAAAAGAAGGGCCGCCCGTTAAAGTTGTTGTTGTTGCCGTTGTTGTTGTTGTTGTTGCCGTTGAACCCGAGAACGCCACAAAATCAGAAACTCAAGAAACATTATTCATTTATAACCAATTAAATACATCCTGTAGACAAAAGTATAAGTAATATTAGTATATTTAAAAATAAAAATTAGGAATAAAAACTAATTTATTATTTTGAGCATACTATAATACAATTATTTTTTTATTGTCAATAAAAAATTTTATATTGCTATTTTTTCCATTTGTGTAAGAAAATAACTTAAAGTTATGATTTTTTCAATTGTTTTTATTAACTTTAGAGAAAAAAGAGGGGAATAGTTCATAGAATTCCCCCTAATTATAATTTATTTTATATTTCTCCATATTATTATGAACTTGTCTTTTTTTATTTGAAATTAATTTTTATATATTTTAATTTCAGTACTACAACTTTCAAAAATCAGCACTACTTAATAATTTTTTACTTTTCTACATTCCAAATTGCTGGACGGAAAGTTGCATCAGTTCGAGGGCCGCCCGTAAAGCCGCTGCGGAAGCTGTTGTAGCCGTTGAACCCGAGAACGCCTGCTCTTGCTACTATTGGATAACCCCCATCAGGACCATAATAAGTAGTTGACTTGAACCATCCACGTGTTTCACTTATTGCCATTCCTTTTGAATTATCCACATTAGGACTACCTGGTAATGTCTCTACATATCTTGTATCTTTATTTTTTATTAAGTTTGTTCTATATTGATTATTACTTGATTCTTCTTCTAATCCTGCTGCTATACTACTTGATGTATAAGTATATGTTGTTTTTCCTAAATCCATTACACCTGTTGCATTTCCTGTTGTTGTTGTATATTCTCTACCATCTACTGTTACTTTTG
>CANQTQ010000048.1 GCA_947626765.1 uncultured Clostridia bacterium | reverse complement strand
CCTAAAATTTTTTTGTATCTTTATGATACTATCATTTTAGGGGGGCTTTCAATACGCCTTTTTACTGAGCGCTTACACATAAATCATTACTTTAAAGAACTTATAAAAAGAATTTATAATTAATAAAAAATAAACTCTAAATAATAAAGAAACTAGAAATTAGATTTTTCTAATTTGTGGTTTCTTTTTTCTACATTTTATAATATAATAATAACAGTTTTACAAAATGTTTATAGTTTAATCATAAAAATTTAGTTTTAATTATATAAAATAAATCATTTAATTTATTGTGCAATTGTGAAGGAGAAAATTTTAATATGAGTAAAGTAATATGGAAACCAGGAACTTTTATTTATCCATTACCAGTTGTAATGGTATCATGTGGAACTATGGAAAAAAGTAATATTATAACAGTTGCATGGACAGGAATAATAAATTCAGAAAAGCCAATGTGCTATATTTCTGTTCGTAAAGAAAGATATTCACATGATATTATAGAAAAATCTAAAGAATTTGTAATTAATTTAACTAATAAAGATTTGGTATATGCTACAGATTGGTGTGGAGTAAAAACTGGTGCAAAAATAGATAAATTTAAAGAAATGAAATTAGACAAAGAAAAATCTAAATTTGTTAAATGCCCATCTATAAAGCAAAGTCCAGTTTCTATTGAATGCAAAGTAAAAGAAATTAAAAACTTAGAAAGTCATGATATGTTTATAGCAGAAATTCTTTCGATTGATGCTGATGAAAAATACATTAATGAAAAAGGAGCTTTTGATATAACAAAGTGCAATCTAATTACTTATGCAAATGGAAAATATTTTGCCCTAGGAAAAGTGCTTGGAAAATTTGGATATTCTGTTCAAAAGAAAAGCAGAAATAGCAAAAAGAAATAAAATAGGCAAAAAAGTTTTAAGTAAAACACTCAAAACAGTTGACATATTAATAGAAAAGTGATAAAATAATTAAGCGTATGTGGAAAGCATACGCTTAAAAAAATGAATCAAAAAGTATTAGAAAGCAGAGGTGTGTTAAATGGCTACAAAAGGAGCAAGAGAACCAATTACATTAGAATGTACAGAATGCAAAAGAAGAAATTATTTAACAGAGAAAAATAAGAAAAACAATACAGATAGACTAGAAGTAGTTAAATATTGTAAATTTTGCAAAAAACGTACAACACATAAAGAAACAAAATAGACCTTTTAAGGGGGAAAATTAAATGCCTAAAGACGTAACTAAAAAAGAAAATAAGGAAAATAAAAATAAACATTTTTTTAAAGATTTTAAGGCAGAGTTAAAAAAAGTAATTTGGCCAACACCAAAGCAACTTGTTAATAATACTATTGCAGTTATTACAATTGTAATAATTACAGCAGTTATTGTATTTGCATTAGACTTGGTTTTTGAAGTAATGAATGACTATGGAATTAATAAATTAAGAGATGTCATAGCTACTCAAAATACACAAGTAACAGATACAAATCAAGAAGATGGAAATGCAACAGTAAATGAAACTTCAGACAGCAATTCTGAGGAAACAAATAATACTGAAAATAACGAAGCTGAAAATAATACAGTAAATGAATAAGGAGGCTTTATAAATGTCTCAACAAAAAGAAGATTTAGTACCAAGATGGTATGTAGTTCATACATATTCAGGTTATGAAAACAAAGTAAAAACAGACTTAGAAAAGACTATAAAAAATAGAGAATTAGAAGATTATTTCTTTGAAATTATTGTTCCAATGGAAGAACAAATTGAAATCAAAGAAGGACAAAGAAAAACAAACTTAAAAAAAGTATTTCCAGGTTATGTTTTAGTTAAAATGATTGTAACAGAAAAAACTTGGTATATTGTAAGAAACACTAGAGGTGTTACAGGCTTTGTTGGTTCAGGTACAGACCCAATTCCTCTTACAGATGAGGAAATTAGAAAAATGGGATTTGAACAAGTTGAAGTAAATGTGGACTATGATATAAATGATTCAGTTAGAATTGTAGATGGACCACTTACAGACTTTACAGGAATTGTTACAGAATTAAGCAAAGAAAAACATAAGGTAAAAGTTTTAGTATCTATGTTTGGTAGAGAAACACCTGTGGAGTTAGAGTTTTCTCAAGTTCAAAA
The DNA here is from genome assembly GCA_947626765.1 of uncultured Clostridia bacterium. Lineage (GTDB taxonomy): Bacteria > Bacillota > Clostridia > TANB77 > CAG-508 > CAG-273. Next base: position 4,407 of record CANQTQ010000048.1, on the reverse strand, counting down.
AATCTAAAAACAAATTATAAACTTCGTCTAGCTTTGTTAGCCATCACAAATTTTTCTTCAATATACCAACGTATAATTTCAGAAAAATTTGATTGGCTGCCTCGCTATACTCGTTTCTAATTCGTTTTAATATTAAAATTATAAATACTTAGTTAATAATCTAATTTTTAGATTAATATACATATTTCAAATGCAAAAGGAGGTGCTAAGAACAATGGCAGAAAAAGAAATAGGAAGTGTAATTAAATTACAAATTCCAGCAGGAAAGGCTTCACCAGCTCCACCAGTTGGACCAGCATTAGGTGCAAGTGGCGTAAATATTATGGACTTTGTAAAACAATTTAATGATAAAACAGCTCAAATGGGAAATACAATTATTCCAGTTGTTATTACAGTTTATAAAGATAAATCATTTGAATTTATTACAAAAGAACCACCTATGGCAGTTTTAATTAAACAAGCTGCAAAAATAGAAAAAGCTTCTGGAAAACCTAATAAAGAAAAAGTAGCAAAACTAACAAAAGCACAAGTTGAAGAAATTGCTAAAAAGAAAATGCCAGACTTAAATGCAGCATCATTAGAAGCAGCAATGAGTATGGTAGCAGGTACTGCAAGATCTATGGGTATTGTAGTAGAAGAATAATTATAAAAAATATTGGGAGAAGATAACTTAAAGTTTATATCTTCGATTGAACCAAAGGAGGTAAAAATGAAAAGAGGAAAGAGATATCAAGAAGCTGAAAAGCTAGTTGATAGAAAAAAATTGTATGATGCTAAAGAAGCATTAGATACAATTGAAAAAATGCCAAAAACAAAATTTGATGAGACAGTGGAATTACATGTTAAGTTAGGTGTTGATTCAAAACAAGCAGACCAACAAGTAAGAGGTACAACAGTACTTCCAAATGGTACAGGTAAAACACAAAGAGTATTAGTATTTGCCAAAGGACCAAAAGCAGAAGAAGCTACAAAAGCTGGCGCTGATTTTGTTGGAGCAGAAGAATTAATTCCAAAAATTGAAAAAGAAAATTGGTTTGATTATGATGTTATAGTAGCAACTCCAGATATGATGGGCGTTGTAGGTAGACTTGGTAAAGTATTAGGACCAAAAGGATTAATGCCAAACCCTAAATCTGGTACAGTAACAATGGATGTTACAAAAGCAATTCAAGAAATCAAATCAGGTAAAGTTGAATACAGACTTGACAAAAATAACATTGTTCACCTAGGCTTTGGCAAGGTATCATTTGGAGCAGATAAGCTATTTGAAAACTATGAAACAGTTATGAATGCTATTATTAAAGCAAAACCAGCTGCAGCAAAGGGACAATACATTAAAAGTGTAGCAATATCTACTACAATGGGACCAAGTATGTATATTGATCAAAAATAGAAAATCTATATAGCCTAAGAAAGTAAGCAAAAAAGTAAGTCTTACCGAGGCAAAGAATGAGCGGAACTAAAATAAAGCTTCTAATCAATCTTGCACTCGGAAAAAGGCAATATTGATTAGAAGTTTTTATTTTAATTATATATATTAGGAGGTGAAAAAATGGCAAGTTCTACAGTAATAAAACAAAAAGAAGAAGAAGTTAAAAAACTATCAGAAAAATTAAAAGATGCAAAACTTGTACTTTTAACAGAATATAGAGGCATTACAGTTGCCGATGTAACAAAATTAAGAAATGACTTAAGAAATGTAAAAGGTGAATACAAAGTTATAAAAAATAACATTGTAAAAAGAGCATTAAATGAAAATGGAGAAACTGGATTAGATAGCCTATTAGAAGGCCCAACAGCTGTTATTTTAGGACTAGAAGATTATTTAGAACCATCTAAAGTTATTTATAACTACTCTAAAGATCATGAATTCTACAAAATTAAAGGTGGAATTATAGATGGAAAAGTAATGACTGCAGAAGAAATTATTACTTTAGCAAAATTACCATCAAGACAAGAATTACTTGCAAAATTGGCTGGTGCTTTACTTGGAAATATTACAAAATTAGCAGTTGCACTTGATCAAGTTAAAGCTCAAAAAGAAGCTAATGCATAAAATTTTAATGAAAAAATAAGAAAATAAAAAAATTAAAAATTTAAAATTAAAAGGAGGTCATTTTAAAATGGCAAAAATTGATGAATTATTAGAAACTATCGACAGCTTAACAGTTGTTGAATTATCAGAATTAGTAAAAGGAATTGAAGAAAAATATGGAGTATCTGCAGCAGCTGTAGCAGCACCAGTAGCTGGTGGAGCAGCAGCAGGAGCAGCTGAAGAAAAATCAGAATTTAACGTAGTATTAAAAGAAGCTGGAGCAAACAAAATCCAAGTAATCAAAGTAGTTAGAGATGCTACAGGATTAGGATTAAAAGAAGCTAAAGATTTAGTTGATGGAGCTCCAAAAACAGTAAAAGAAAATGTTAAGAAGGAAGAAGCTGAAGAATTAAAAGCTAAATTCGAAGAAGCTGGAGCAACAGTAGAATTACAATAATTTTTAAGCTAAATATAATAATTAAAGACCTATGTACAAAAGTTACATAGGTTTTTTTAATACGACTTGGTCAGTAAAATAAAAACTTAAAGTTAATTCGTTGACTTTATTATATTTAAGTTATAAAATAAGAAGGAAATCATATATTATGATTAAAATATATGTATTATAAAAATAATGTATAATCAAATTTACAAAAAATAAAAAGTAAACAAAGAACAGGAGAAAATGAATGAAAATATTATTAGATGCCATGGGAGGAGATAAAGCTCCAGACGCTAATATTAAAGGTGCAGTAAAAGCAATAAATAGCATTGAAGGAGAAGTAATTCTAATAGGAAATGAAAATATTATTAAATCTAAAATAAAAGAATTTTATGGAAAAGATATTTCAGAAATATCGCCAAGATTAAAAATTAAAAATACAACAGAAACCATAGAAATGGAGGACATTCCAACACAAGCAATTAAGCACAAAAAAGATTCTTCAATGGTAGTAGGGTTTAATATGCTAAAGAATGGAGAAGGCGATGTTTTCATTTCAGCCGGAAATTCTGGAGCCTTACTTACAGGAGCCACATTATTAGTTGGAAGAATTAAAGGTGTAGATAGACCAGCATTAGCAGGAATCTTACCAGCATATAAAAGTAGATTAGTATTAATGGATTGTGGTGCAAACACAAACTGTAAGCCTATAAACTTATTTCAATTTGCTCAAATGGCTAGTGTTTATTTAAGTACTACATTAGGCGTAAAAAATCCAAAAGTAGGATTATTAAACATAGGAACGGAAGAAACAAAAGGTAATGACTTAACTAAAGAGACATATAACCTATTAAAAGAAAATGCAGAAAAATATAACATTAACTTTATTGGAAATGTAGAAGGAAGAGATGCATTTTCTGGAAATGTAGACATTGTAGTAACAGATGGTTTTACAGGAAATATATTCCTAAAATCAATAGAAGGGTTAGGAAAATTTGTTAAAAGAACATTAACTGAAAGCTTAAAAAGAAATTTAATTTCTAAAATAGCTGCAATTCCAAGCTTACCAGCAATAAATAGATTTGCCAAAACTGTAGACTATAAAGAATATGGAGGAGCATTATTCTTAGGTGTTAAAAAGCCAGTTGTAAAAGCACATGGAAGTAGTGATGAAAAGCTATTTGAATTTACTATAAAACAAGCAGAACAATTTGTAAAAAATAAAGCAGTTGATAAATTAATAGAAGAATTTGAAAATCAACAAGAAAATCAAAATCAACAAGAAAGCCAACAAGAGAACGAAAGCCAAGAAGAAATTAATGAGACCACTTTATAAATGCACATTAGAGTTATTAAACATTTTAAAATAATAATTATTATACATTAAAAATATAAAATATTTAAAAAAAACCTTGACAATTAAAATTACATGTATTATTGTTTAGATAAACAAAGCAAGAATGATTTAAAGGAGGTGAATTACTACAATATGGGTTCAGAAGAAGTTTTAGAAAAAGTAAAAAATATTATAGTAGAGCAACTAGGTGTTGCAGATACTGCTGTTACAATGGAAGCATCTTTTATAGATGATTTAGGTGCAGATTCTTTAGACATTGTTGAATTAATTATGGCATTAGAAGAAGAATTTGACATTGAAATTCCAGATGCTGATGCAGAAAAAGTAGTAACAGTAGGAGATGTTGTAGAATATATAAAGGAGCATGTTGCTTAAAATAAAAATTAAAACTGAAGGGGCAAAAAAGTCCTTTCTTTTTTTGTTTATAGCTATATATTTACCTTGATTTTTTATGCTAACTAATATATAATATAAATTGCTAAAGAGCAGAAAATGCAAGACTATCTCGTGTATAAAAAATATAGTCTTTAAAGTATTCAACGTAGTAAAAAATTACGTAGAGTACGTTTTTAT
>CANQTQ010000047.1 GCA_947626765.1 uncultured Clostridia bacterium | reverse complement strand
ATTAAGTTTTTGTTACAGAAATATTACGTACAACTGGCTTTCATAAATTTTCTTTGTTAAAACTATTATCTAGTAACGGTGTAAATAATTTTATGTAATATGGTTCTATTTCAGGGAAAAAGTCATGTGCTAAAATAATTTCCCCATTTCTAGTTGTAACTTTTAGGTTTGGAAAATTTTTAATAATAACTTTGTCAGAAAATAGTGTGTTTACTATTTTATTTACAACTTCATTTTCATTATATAATTTATTATATTTTTCTAATATAATATTGGATTGTTGTAGTTCTACATTTTTTTGACTAGATAATCTTGCATAAAACATTTGAACTGCAAAACTACTAATTACCCAATCTAAAAATAAAAAAACAGTAAGAGTTATTGTAAGTGGCTTTAACACTTTTAAAGAAATTTTATCTAAAAGTTTATCTATTTTTGGATTAAAATATGACATCAAATAAATTGCTAAAATTCCCCAAATTATAGAAAAAGTTAAGCATATTCTGCCATTAATATTAAATGGCATGTTTGAGTAGTCCCACCATTTAATTTTAAATATCATTTCTCCTATCCAACTAACCAAATACTCTACTATTGATCCTATTAAAACCCCACCAAAAAATAAAGTATAATTGTTTTTATTAAATTTTTGAAGTCCAACTATCATAGCTGTTGCGCCTAAACCATAAATAGCACAAAATGGTCCGTATAAAAAGCTTTTTCTACTTTCTAAAACTCCTTTTGTAATTAATGCAAATGTTGTTTCTAATATGTAGCCTATTACGCTGTATATTATAAAATAAGCAAATACTTTAGTTATAGGTATATTAAATATTGTAAATTTATTTTCTTTTACCATTTTTCCTCCATATATTGCTTTGTTACTTTTTACATTTTATTTGGCATTTGTATTCCAAGTAAATTTGCTCCTATTTTTAGTACTAACCCTACACTATATGTTAGGTATAGTCTTGCATCTTGTAAAGTTTTATCTTCTATTATAATTTTATTTTCATTATAAAAGCTGCTAAAGCTTTGTGCTAAATGTATTAAATATCTAGCTAATATATATGGTTCATATTTTTCACTAGCTTGCAGTAAAGTGTCTTGAAAACTATAAATTAATTTTATTACTCTTAATGAAGAATCATCTAATAATTTTGTAAAATCTACTTCTTCTATTTTTGGAACATAACCTGCTTTTTCTAATAAACTTCTTGTTCTTACATAAATATATTGCATATATGGACCTGTTTCTCCATTAAAATTAAGCATAGTGTCCCAATCAAAAATTTCATCTTTTATTCTACTATTATATAAGTCATTAAATATAACTGCACCTATACCAATTTTTTTAGCAGTTTCTTCCTTGTTTTCAAGTTCTGGATTTTTTTCATCTATAATTTTTATTACTCTAGATATTGCTTCATTTAATAAATCTTCTAGCTTTATAACATTTCCTTCTCTTGTAGACATTTTTCCACTTTTTAATTGTATCATTCCAAATGGAATATGTACTAAATTTTGAGTATATTTTTCGTCTAAATTCAAGTATTTTGCAACCTCAAAAATTTGCTTAAAATGTAATATTTGTTCATAAGAAGTTACATATAAAGCTTTATCAAAATTATAATTTCTAGCTCTATATAGTATTGCTGCTAAATCACGAGTTGCATAAGTTGTAGAACCATTAGTTTTTTCTATTATACATGGGGGCATATCTTTTTCAGATAAATCTACAATCATTGCTCCTTCTGATGGTTTTAAAAGATCTTTTTCTTTTAAAATGTTTACTACTTCTTGCATTTTATCTGAGTAAAATGCTTCTCCATTCCATGAATCAAAAGTAACTTGCAATAAATCATATACTTTTTGAAATTCTTTTAAGCTAAGCTCTCTAAATTTTGTCCATAATTCAGTGCACTCTGGGTCTCCATCTTCTAGTTTTTTAAAATTATTTCTGCAGTTTTCTAAAACTGCTTCATCTTCTTTGCAAAGATTATTTATTCTTACATAAATTTTTGTTAATTCATCAATAGGGTTTTCTTCAATATTATATTCTTTTCCCCATAATTTGTAGCCTTCTATTAATTTTCCAAATTGAGTTCCATAGTCTCCTAAATGGTTAATTCCTACTACATTGTAGCCTAAAAACTTATATATTTTGTAAATTGCATTTCCTATTACAGTAGAGCGTAAATGCCCTATATGAAATGGTTTTGCAATGTTTGGTGCTGAATAATCTATTACAATATTTTTTCCGTTCCCTATTATGCTTTTTCCATAATCTTCTTTAGAAATTGCAATTTCATTTAAAACATTTTCTATATATGCTTGTGGATTAATGTAAAAATTTAAATAACCACTTACTACATCTACTTTTTGCATAAGTTTTTCATCAAAGCAAATGCTTTCTTTTAGTTCTTGTGCTATCATTTGTGGAGCTTTTTTTAGCTCTTTTGCAAGCTTAAAGCATGGAAAAGAAAAGTCTCCCATTTTTTCATCTGTAGGTACTTCTATATATTCACTAATTTCTTCTTTTGGTAGATTAACTTTTTTGCTAATTTCTTCTGCTATTTTCTGTTTGAAATCTATCATTTATAGATTGTCCTTTCTTGTTAATATGGTTAAAATCAAAATCATTTTTTTATTTTGACTATTTAAATTAATTTTCAAGATAATATTTAATTATTAAATTGCGGTATTTTAAACTAATCTCCTAAATTAATTCCAATATGTCTTGCTGTTTTTACTAAGTCATGATCCATGTTTACTTTACGAATATTACTTTCAGGAGTATTTCCAGATACTGCACCTATTTCTTTGTTATTTCCAACTACTAATTCAAGTGGAACACTATCTAATCTTCCATCTTTTATAACTGTTAATACATTAAATTTGCCTTCTAGTGCAAGTTCCATTGCTTTTGCTCCATATTTTGTAGATAAAACTCTATCAAATGCAGTAGGGCTTCCTCCTCTTTGCATATAACCTAGAACTGTGCATCTAGCTTCTAGTCCAGTTAATTCTTGTAATTGTTCTGCAACTTTTTCTCCTACGCCACCAAGTTTGTTGTTATCTACACCTTTACCTTTATTTGTAACTTTTTTAATGCTAATTTCTCCACCTATTGGTTTTGCACCTTCTGCAACTACTACTATACTAAATGGTTTACCACGATTTTTACGATTTATAATCTTTTGTGCTGCTTTGTTTATGTCATAAGGAATTTCTGGAATTAATGCAACATCTGCTCCGCCTGCAATAGCAGATTCTAATGCAATCCAACCTGCATATCTTCCCATTACTTCTAATACCATAATTCTATGATGTGTTGCACCTGTTGTATGAAGTCTATCTAATGCATCTGCAGCAACAGAAACTGCTGTGTTATATCCAAATGTAATTTCTGTACATGCTACATCATTATCTATTGTTTTAGGAACGCCTATTACATTTATACCTTTTAAAGATAAATCTCTTGCAGATTTTTGAGTTCCATCTCCTCCTAGTGTAAATAAGCAGTCTATTTCATCATCTTTAAGGTTTTGAACACATTTATCTGATAAATCTTTATATACTATTTCTCCATTTTCTTCTACTGGAAAATTAAATACATTTGAGTTAGTAGAAGAACCAATTATTGAACCACCTTTTGGTAATATTCCTATTGCATTTCCCGTACCATTAGTACATAGCTGTACTAAATTGTTTTCTACTAATCCTCTATAACCTTCAATAAATCCATAACATTCTATATTATTGTTTTCTGCCGTTTTTATAATTGCTCTAATTACAGCATTAAAACCTGAAACATCTCCACCATTTGCTAATATTGCAACTTTTTTTATCATAAAACCCTCCTACATACAATTATCTTAATTTTACGTTACTATTATATCAATAAATAAAAAAAATACAACAAAATTAATAAAATTTGTGCAATTATAGATGTTAATTTAAAAGGCAACAAAATAAAGAGCACTTTAATATTGTGCTCTTTTTAGTTAAAACTTATTTTATTGTTTGCTTTGAAGATTTTTTTATTTAAGAATATTACATACACGCACTTTTGTGTACTTACCTTTTCCTTGGATTTTTCCTTCTAAGGCAATTGTTGTTCCTCCTCTATACCTGCTAATTTCTGATGCTAAATAGCCATATGCAATACATGAAATACTTGATAATGTTCCTTCAGCGTTTGGAACTTTAACTTTAAAGTTTGTAGTTCCGCATCTTGCCATGCTATTGTATATTGGAAAGCTTTGTATTGTGCCCACAAGTTTAACATAGTTTATGGCTTCGTTTAAAGGATTTTCTATTTTGCTTACAAAAACGCGGTCTCTTTGCTCGTACTGTGAACCTTCTTCTTTTTCATTTTTGATATAGTAGGAATACATTGAGCCAGTTATTAGTGCTCTTCTCCAGTCTATATCTGTATTTGCTTTTATGAAGATTGGCACACAAATTTCTTTTCCATTTTCAAGTGTTACTAATACACTTGCTGTTTCGTACTGCTCATTTGAAATGATTATGGATTGAGGCTCATAGTCTTTAATAACTATTCCACATAGCCGTACTTCATTTCTTCCATGAGTGTTTACAGGAATAGGAACTAACATTTTTTCACCTCCAAGTATTAAAATATAGTTTTAACTTTTAGGTCAAAAAAATATTTTGACAATTTTGTATTATTGACGTGTTTATTATAGCACACTTTATGTAAAATAGCAATTTTTTTAGTTTTATGTAGTAAATATAAAAGAGATTGTATCATATGGTGTGCTTTTTATATTTCACACACCATATGATACAATCTCAATGTACAACATTATTTAATTAGAAATATTCCAAATTGCCGGACGGAAAGTTCTACCAGCTCGAGGTTGGCCCGCAAAGCTCCCATTCCCGTGACCGGACGCGTCGTACCCCTTGAATCCAAGAATATTGGTTCTCACTACTAGTGGATAATTTTTATTAGGTTCATAATCACTTTGTGACGTAAACCATCCACTTGTTTCTACTATTGCCATTCCTTTTGTATTTGTTGCATTTTGTGTTCCTTTGTCTGGTAGTGTTTCTACATATCTACTATTTTTATTATTTATTAAACTTTGTCTTATATCAACACTTCCTTCTAGCCCTGACGCTATACTACTTGATGTGTAAGTACATTCTGCCTTTCCAAAATCCATTACCCCTGTTTCATTTCCTGTTGTTGTTGTATATTCTGTACCATCTACTGTTACTTTTGGTCCTGTTGCATCCTTTACCTTTCCATATGCACTTATTGCTAAATATGCTACTGCTCCCCAATCTTTATTTAATACTAAATGTGGGTCTAAATTGTTATTTCCTAGTGAACTATACGGATTTCTTAAATTATAACATTCGTCATATGCATCCGATACTGATATGTTTGTATATGAGGTTGACTTCGGTTTTACTTCTATATTTGCTTTTGTTATTGTTGGTATTAACAATATTAATAATATTATTATTGTTACCATTATTTGTTTTTTTACTTTCATATTTTTCTTCTTCGTATATTCTTTATACGAATCTCCTTCTTTTTATATATTTTAAGTTTTTTATTTTAGGTTATACTTATAAACCTTTTGCTTTTAATTTATTTTAATATCTTTTTAATTTTACATTTGCTATATAAATGAAATTTTTAAAGTATATTATTCTGTTTTTACTTCACTTGCTTCGTATTTACTCATCCATATTCCTTTTAATTCTTTTACTACTTCTTCAGCTCCGTCTTCCTGTTTTTCTTTTATTGTAAATGCTGGGTGTAGTTCAAATCCATTTGGTAATTCTTCTCCATATTTTTCTTTGTCTAATGGTTTATTATCTATACCTACATATATCACGCGTATTACATTTCCTACTGGTGTACTTAATATTCTATATGCATATCTTGGTACCCATACCCACCATGTCTCTTGTCCATTTGCTGTACATTTTATATTTGCCCATACTTGGTTTTCATAGTTGTACCATTTATTGTCTTTATTTATGTTTGCTACTTCTTGTTCTGTTAAGTTTTCTCCTTGCATTACATTTGATAATAATAAACCTTCTTCTTCAAAGCCTGTTTCTGAATTACTATCATATAACATTATTCTTGTATTTTCTTTATCAAATCCGCTCATATCTGGTGCTAGTACCTTACTACTTGTTACATAACCTGCATAACTTGCTTCGTATTTGCTCATCCATATTCCTTTTAATTTATTACTTTCTACATTAAATGCAGGATGTAATTCAAATCCATCTGGTAATTCTTCTCCATATTTTTTATCTAATGGTTTATTATTTGTATCTACATATATTACGTCTATTACATTTCCTACTGGTGTACTTGATATTCTATATGCATATCTTGGTACCCATACCCACCATGTTTCTTGTCCATTTGCTGTACATTTTATATTTGCCCATACTTGGTTTTCATAGTTGTACCATTTATTGTCTTTATTTATGTTTGCTACTTCTTGTTCTGTTAAAGTATTTCCAGACATTACTTCTGATAACAATAATCCTTCTCCTTCAAAGCCTGTTTCTGAATTACTATCATACAGCATTATTCTTGTATTTTCTTTATCAAATCCACTCATATCTGGTGCTAGTACTTTACTACTTGTTGGATAATCTGCATAACTTGCTTCGTATTTACTTATCCATATTCCTTTTAGCTCTTTTCCATCTACTGTAAATGCTGGATGTACTACATAGCCTTCATTTTTCTTTTCTTCATCTAACGGTGTATTATCTGTTACATATATTATATCTATTGTTTTTTCTGTATCATTTATTTTATACGCATATCTTGGTATCCATACCCACCATGTTTCGTTTCCATTTGCTGTACATTTTACATTTGCCCATATACTGCTTTCTCCATAATTATGAAATGTATATGTTTCTCCTCCAT
>CANQTQ010000046.1 GCA_947626765.1 uncultured Clostridia bacterium | reverse complement strand
TTACACACAAAAGTTCCAGCGATTTCTCGCTGGAATTTTTGCTGTTGGGTTCCTATTTTAGGACGCCCTCTTTTAATAAAAATTTTTTCTTCTATCTTCTAATTCATCAAAATATGAGTCTAATGAATAATCTGAGCTTATATAAGGTTTAAACAAACTTACAATAATATCATCATATTCTGTTATTATATGTTCATTATCTATTACTTTAGACAATGTACTTATGCAATTCTCACTAGCTTCTTTAGAAATTTTAAATTTTGAAGACAAATAGTTAGATGTCACTTTTGCTCCGTTTTTTATAAGTTGTTTTAGCACACACTGTGGTGCTAATATTTGTGAAGCAAAAAAATTTGCCTCTTGTTCATTTTTTTCACTTTGTGTCGTGTGCTCCAATACAATATGTCCAATTTCATGAGAAATTGTCCATAGTTTCCTTCCTTCTGTTTCTATATCATCATTATAAAAGATATAAGCAGTATTGTTTTTAAAATATGTATATCCATCATTAAATGAACTATTTGATGTAAGTTGTTCCATTGAAATATTTGTTATTTGCGAATATTCTTGCAAACTTATTATTAGAATATTATAAAAATCCAATTTTAATTTTCTTGGATCTATTGGAAAGGAAAAAGATTTTTGTTTTATTAAAGTTTCATAAGCCTTTAGTTTTGCTCTATAAAAATTAGGTTTATCCATTATTATTTTTTCCTAAAAAAATATCTATCGTACTATCTAGTATATCAAGTAATTTTTCTTTTTCTCTAGGATCGACCTGTTCAGCCTTTCTAAAAAGTATCGCTGTTCTAGAATTATCTTCATCTTCAAACTTATCCTTAACTCCTAACAAGTAATTGACAGTAACACCGAAATAATTAGCTAATTTATTTAAAGTTTCTGTATTAGGAATTGCATTTCCTGATTCCCAGTAAGAAACTCCTGTTGCTGTTATGCCAACAATATCAGCTACCTCTTGTTGAGTTAATCCTTTTTCTTTCCTTAAATTTTTTATTATTTGTGAAAATTTATTATCGTTCATTTTGCCCCTCCTTCTATAACTTATTATAGTGTATAATAAATAGAATGTAAATATTTTTTAAATAAAATGTAAATTTTTTCTTATAATCTATTGACAAAATAAAAAAAGCGTTTTATAATCAAAATGTAAAAAAAATATAAATCTAAATTAAATCGCTATAAAAGATTTGTATATATTATTATTTCACACAAGGAGGTAAAAATGGAAGCTTTAATGTTAAGTTCAAAAAAATATAAAGAATCTGAAGAACATGATTATGGAGATTGCTTTTTATGTGATACTGGCACTAATGTAGTTGTATTTGATTGTGGTTCTGAAGATCATGCCAATGTAGTTATAAAATACCTAGAAGAACATTACGGTAAACATAAAAAAGCAATAGTCATACTATCACACAATGATTCTGATCACTTTGATGGTATTCCAAAATTAATTGAAGAAAATAAAGTGGAAAAAGTATATACCATATTACTTTTAAAATATTATGAAGAACTCTTAGAAAAAATAGATGATGATAGAAAAACAAAAGATTCCATAAAGAAACAAATATTAGAAATATACTCTAATATTGCAGAGCTAGGACAACAAGGATTGTTACATAATATTTATAATTCAGATGATTCATTTGTTCAAATTTGTAATGGAATTAATGTAGTTGGACCAACGAAAGACTATGTTATAGAAGCTGCGGGTAAAGCTCTTGACTCAAGACAAGGTGATACAATTAATAAAGAAACTACAGTAAATGCTGCTAGCGTTCAGTTAAGTGTAGAATTAGGAACTTGTAAAATGTTGTTAGTAGGAGATGCTAGCACAGAAGCAATTGAAAATAATGTAAAAAATCATCAAATAATTCAAATTCCACATCATGGAAGGTTAGATCACGCAGAAGAATTATTTGAAATAAAAAAAGTCGATAAAGATACTGTTTTTTTAATATCTGATAACAAGGGAAAATCTTCTGGTGGTTCGGAAGAACTAATAAAATCTGGCAGAGACAAAGGACATGTTATATATAATACAAGAACAGAAGAAACAAAAAGAATAACAGGTTCTCTATACCAAAAATCATATAGAGTAGGGTCATATATATGATATATGTATTACAACATTCATATAAAAAAGAATATAATAATTTTAATAACGAGATTCAAGGAAGAAAAGAATATCTATATAATATTTTTAAAACATATTTTATTATAAAATATACTGACTATAGTATAGGCAATTTTCTTTATCCTAATTATTATATTCTAGAAAGCTTTCCAGTAAATATATGGAAAAATTATTATTTTATTGTTGGAGATACAGATTTTGTTATTAGATATATAAAAAATAAAAGGAAAGAATTGGATAATAATGTATTAGTCGTTATAACTTGTAAAAAAAATAATAACAACTTTTTTGAACATTATTTGCCTTCTTTAAATTGCTCTTCAATATTTATAGCAAAATTAAATAATGATGAAGCTGATTATTATGATGGTTCAAAATGGGGGCTAAATTTTAAAATAACACTATCAGAATTAGACTTTTATAATTGTAATAAAGACTATATGATAGACAGATTAGAAGATAGTTTTGAAAGGATAAAATAACTATGGAAAATTTTTTTAATAAACTAGAAAACTATAATATTTTTAATTATATATTACCAGCAATTATATTTGATATTGGTTGTAAAATTTATATTAGCTTAACAATAATTCCTACTAGCAATGTAGTTATTGCAGCTTTTGCATATTATTTCATAGGATTAGTTATTAGTCGAATAGGCTCTTTAATTGTAAAACCATTGTTATGGAAATTGAATATTTTAAATAAAGAGTATAGTTCAAAAGAGTCTGATTTTTATAAAGCTGAAGAAAAAGATCCTAAGATTAAAATCTTGTTTACAGATTATAACATGTATAGAAATTTCATATCCACATTCTTTCTTTTGATTATTGTAAAGTTAGTTACTATAATTCAAGAACATATTGCTTTAAATCCTACTTTTGTTCATACTATAATAATATTACTATTATTAGTATTATTTATACTGTCATACAAAAAGCAACTACAATACATTTATAAAAGAGTAAATAATATGAAAAGAAGCTCGTAAATTTGTCACGAGCTTTTTTTATTTAAATATTTCTTTCATTATTCCATTTTTCATATCATATATATTATAAATATCATCCATAGTATCAAAAGTTTCTTGTAGATTATTTTTAGCTGAATACCATCCAATTCCATCTGTAAACCATACAAATTTAAAGCCTATAATATTTTTAGATTCTTCTGCTATCATTTTATAACTTCTTGCAGTTTCATTTAGTTTTGAACCACTACTAGCATAGAAATTTGATTCAATTCCATATATACAATTATCAGTTTTTACAACAAAATCAAATCTTTTTGTTGATTGATTTTTGTTGCTAATAAATGACATGTCTAATTTCCACTTTTTCTCAATATCTTGTAGATACATTTCTTTAAAATAAGTTTCATTTTTGATAAATCCAGCTTTTTTTATAAAACTTTCAACTAGATCTTCCATTAAATGTCCACCTCGATTTTTTCTAGCATTTGAATTTAATCCAGATTCAACACCTAATACATAATCATATACATTGTTAATAATATGATTGCCGATTAAATCAAATAACCCTGTTTCTTTCATAAAGACAGAATATTGCTCTACACTATAATTCATATTATCGAAGTTATATTCAAATCTATTACCATCATTATCTAAAACTTTTATTTCATTTTGCCTAACTGCCAATAATGTAGGAATACATTTTAATACTTCTGGATATTTTTTTACTAGTTCTATAAAATCCTTTTCAATATTTTTACTACCTACTAAAGAATTAATGATATTTAGTTCAACCTTATACTTATTAGCATTTTTATAAATAGTTTCAAAATCTATGTAATATTTATAATCAGCTATACTATCTGTAAAAGTTAATAACCATTCTGCAAAATTTCTTTCCATGTATCATCACCTCACTAAATATTTTCAAAGAAGTCTAAATCTAATTTTTTTATACTATAATTGTTCTCTATATAACAACCTACATTATACTTTATCATAAGTTGAACCAATTTTTGTCCATCAATTAAAATAATATTTTGATTATTTGCATATTCTATTGCAGGTTTTGCAAAATAGCTTGTTGTTATAAATACACCTTTTTTTGCATTTTTTCCTAACATTGCACCAGCAAATTTTTGAATTTCTGGCCTAGATACGGAATTATTTTTATCATATCTTTTTGCTTGAATAAATATAGTATTTATTCCCAATTCATCTTCTAAAACAAATCCATCAATTCCATAATCTCCTGTTTTGGGAGTAACAATAGCATTTTCGACCTTTCCATATCCCATTGCTAAAAGCAACTTTACTGATAGCTCTTCAAAAAAATCACTAGATTGTTTTAATATTTCGTCTAGTAAATTATCTTCTAGTTCATTATTGATTTCTTGAATAGCTTTTTCAATATTTTCTTGAGGAGTTAATTCAATTTCTTCTCTAGAAATTTTCTTTGTTTTTAATATTATATTTTCGTTATCTCTATCCTTAAATTTTTTGAAAGACTCATAATTCAAAAGAAATTCGTTACTTATTTCTTTTTTATCATTAACTATCTTTTTCCCTTCGATAGTAATATTGAAAGCTCCTCTTCTATTACTATTTATTAACCCAGCTTTTTTTAAATATGTAGCAGTCCATCCTATTCTATTAAAGTATTTGCATTTTCCACTATTCAAAGTTTCTTTCAAATCAGCTTCTGTTAATTTTTTTAATTTCGCTACCTTTTCTCTAATTTCTTTTATATCATGTTCCTTTTCATCACTTAATATCATTAGAAAATCGTTATACATTTCATCATACTTTGGTACTGCCATTTTATCCTCCTATTTCTTCATATCTTCTTATTGATAATTCTAAATATTCTTTCTCGTTATCTATTCCTATGTAATTTCTATTTAATTTCGTTGCTGCAATTCCTGTTGTACTACTACCACAGAAAGGATCTAAAATTAAATCATTTTCTTTTGTTGATGCTAATATTATTCTATCTAATATTTCTAAAGGTTTTTGAGTAGGATGCTTTCCTTGTTTTTTTTCAGAAGGTTTTGTTAAAGATGTAGTCCAAACATCTTTCATCTGTTTATTATGGTTTAATTCTTTCATTAAATCATAATTAAAAGTATATTTAGTTTTCTTCAAATCTTTTTTAGCCCATAATATTGTTTCTGTTGAATGGGTAAATGTTTTACAAGCTAAATTAGGTGGCGGATTAGTTTTTTGCCATGTTATATTATTTATAATTTTAAAACCTTCTTCTTCAAGAGCCATTCCTATTGAATATATATTATGCAAAGTTCCACTAATCCAAATAGTTCCTGTATCTTTTAAAACTCTATAACACTCTTTAATCCATTTTTTATTAAAATTGTGTTTCTCTTTAACTGATAAAGACTTGTCCCATTTTCCTTTATTAACACTAACCATTTTTCCACCACTACAAGTTATTCCATCATCAGATAAAAAATATGGTGGATCTGCAAATATCATGTCAAAAGTTCTACTTTCAAATTTTTTTAATTCTTGAAAAGTATCATTATTTATTAAGTTAAAGCGACCGTTTTGATAATAGAAGTTATTTGAGAATTCCATTTTTCTTGCTCCTCATAATTTGTTATAAGTAATTCTGAAATTTCTCCACGACCTTTTGCATCTGCATTTATCATTCTTTTAGCTGAAACTTCGTTTATGAAAAAGCCTTTATATATTTCTTCAAAAAAGTTATCATCTTTATTAGCATTTTTGGGATTTGAATTACTCAACATCAATTTTGCATTTTTCATATTTAATTCATTATAATATTTAGCTAATTCCTTTTGGTTATCATCATTAAAATCTTCTTTCGTATAAGATGTAAAACCAGAAGTAACTGAAAGTGGTCTATATGGTGGATCAAAATACACAAAAGTGTTTTGATTAACTAATTTTGAACTTTTTTTATAATCTCCATATTTAAAAATAACATTTTTAATAAGTTCTGATAAATTCCTTAAGTTACTAGAATCACAAATGGTAGGGTTTTTATATTTACCACAAGGCACATTAAATTTCCCATCTTTATTAACTCTATATAAACCATTAAAACAAGTTCTATTTAAAAATATAAATTCAGATGCTCTCTTTATATCTATTGTTTTTTCTAAAGTATAAGAGTTATATTCTGCTCTAATATTATAAAAATATTTTTGTCTATCATCATTATCTAAAACTAAAAAAATTTTTTCTTTTTTATTCAATTCTTGAATTAAGGCTTCTACATTATTTTTTATAACATTATAACAGTTAATTAAGTCTTTATTTATATCAAAAGCATATGCCTCTTTTACATTATATTTTTGTAAAATATCTATTAATACAGCTCCACCTCCAACAAATGGTTCAACATATCTTTCAATGCTTCCATTTTTTAATTCTAAAGGATAATATTTAGTTATTTGTGGAATTAAACTGTTTTTACCTCCAGCCCATTTTACAAAAGGTTTTACTGTGTCCATTTTTACCTCCAAAATTTCAAAGATATTATATCATATAAATCATGTATTTAAAAGCGAACATTAGCATTTTTTTTATTTTAATTTAACTAATCCACTCCATAAGTCAACAGTTATGGAGTCAATTACTTCAATTTTATTATATTTATACTATACAATATCTCATTTTCTATTAAGTCAAATGCCTTTGTTATCTACATTTGAGCAATTCTAAAATTTTTCTTGTGTAATTTCTTGTGTAGTCAAAAAAATAAAATGTATTCTTTTCCAATTTTGAACTGTTATTTACTTATAGAAAGATATTAAAGACATTTAAGAATTTTTCAATTTATATGCACAAAATGACATCTAGATTACTTTATATAGTGAAAATGGTTAAAATTTTTAAAAATTAAATGTCCCCTTTTTCGATTCTGAGGTGTTATTTACTATTGAAAAATATATAAGAAATTTTTAATTTACTAGCAACAAATGATATCTGGATTGCTTTATATAGTAAAAAGGGTAAAAATTTTAATTTTAACCGTAAGATTTTTAATCTTCAATCGTTGTTAATATTAGAAATAAAAAAATCGGATGTACCAATTTTTAATTCTGAAGTGTTATTAATTATAGAAGGATATTTAAAGAATTTTTAATTTACTATCACGAAACGACATATAGATTACTTTATATAGTGAAGGGATTAAAATTTCCAAAATTTAAAAAGTAAAAACTTTTAATGTTAAGAATTTTAGAAAATAATTTATAAAAATTATTTCCAAAAAGACCATTGACAATATTAAAATGTTATGTTAATTTAACAACTAAGGGTGACCTAGTTGC
>CANQTQ010000045.1 GCA_947626765.1 uncultured Clostridia bacterium | reverse complement strand
TAAGTTTTTGTTACAGAAATATTACGTACAACTAGCTTTCATAAGTTTTCTTCGTTAAAACTATTATCTAGTAACAAGAAATACAAAAAAAGTCATCTATAGTCTTGATTTTAAAATAAAAAGGTGTTAAAATTATTAACAATTAGTAAACAAATAGCCAATAAAAAAGCAAAGTAGGTAAAAACAATATAATATTAGAGAAATAAACATTAGCTGAAAGTTTATTATTATATTTTTTATTCGAAATTTCACTTTTTTGGTCTTTTCTTGAAAAAAATATTTGCATTTAAAACAACAAAATACATAAAATTTACTAGGGAAAAGCGTTAGTTACGTTATAACTATAATAAGATATTAATTTATATTTAAAAATATTTAAATAAATTAATAAATTTAGGTGGTACCACGAATCCATTTCGTCCTATTATAAGGATGAAATGGACTTTTTTGATATTAAAGAAAGGGGAAAATACTATGAAAGAACAAATTGCACAAATTAAAGAAAAGGCACTTAATGAAATACAAGATGCTAAAGATGCAAAAGCATTAGATGATGTAAGAATTAAGTACTTAGGAAAAAAAGGCGAGCTTACTTTAATTTTAAAAGGAATGGGAGGACTTTCACCAGAAGAAAGACCAGTAATAGGTAGCTTAGTAAATGAAGTAAGAGATGAATTAGAAACAAAGATAGAAGCTGGAGAAAAGCATTTTGCAAATTTAGAAATTGAAAAAAAATTAGCAACAGAAAATATAGATGTTACTATGCCAAGCAAGAAAAGTAGCTTAGGAAGTGTACATCCAATAACACAGATTATTAATGATGTAAAAGAAATATTTATTGGAATGGGTTATGAAATTGCAGATGGTCCAGAAGTAGAACTTGCAGAATATAACTTTGATAAATTAAACACGCCACCAGATCACCCTGCAAGAGATGTACAAGATACGTTCTACATTACAGATGATATTGTACTTCGTTCACAAACATCGCCAGTTCAAGCAAGAGTAATGGAAACTAAAAAACCACCAATTAAAATTATTTGTCCAGGAGCAGTATATCGTTCAGATAGTGTAGATGCTACACACTCTCCAGTATTTCATCAAATAGAAGGTTTGGTAATAGATAAAAATATATCAATGGCAGATTTAAAAGGAACACTTGATATGTTTGCTAAAAAATGCTTAGGAGAAAAAACTTTAGTTAGATTTAGACCACACCATTTTCCATTTACAGAACCAAGTGCAGAAGCAGATGTATCATGCTTTGTATGTGGCGGAAAAGGTTGTAGAGTATGTAAAGGAGAAGGCTGGATAGAACTTTTAGGCTGCGGAATGGTTCACCCAAATGTACTTCGCAATTGTGGTATTGACCCAGAAGAATATAGTGGTTTTGCATTTGGATTTGGAGTAGAAAGAATTGCAATGGCAAAATTCGGAATTGATGATATGCGTTTATTATATGAAAATGATGTAAGATTTTTAAAACAATTTTAGTTGGGGGAGGAAGTTAAATGAAAGCAAGTATAGAATGGTTAAATGAATATGCAGATATAAATGTAGAGCCAAAAGAATTAGGCGATATTTTAACAATGACAGGTTCTAAAGTAGAAACTATAGAATCACAAGGAGAAGATATTCAAAATGTAGTTGTTGGAAAAATATTAGAAGTAAAACCACATATAGATTCAGACCATTTAGTAGTAACAAAAGTAGATGTAGGAAATGGAGAAATTCTACAAATTGTAACAGGTGCTAAAAATATTAAAGAAGGAGACATTGTTCCAATTGCAAAGGATGGTTCTAAATTGCCAGGAGGTGTAGAAATTAAAACTGGCAAACTAAGAGGAGTTGACTCTTGCGGAATGATGTGTTCTGTTGGAGAATTAGGATTAGATATTCATAACTACCCAGATCAAATTGAAAATGGTATTATGATTTTAAAACCTGAGCTAGAAAAAGAACTTGGAAAAGATATTAAAGAAGTTTTAGGAATAAATCAAACAGTTTTAGACTTTGAAATTACACCAAATAGGCCAGATTGCTTTTCTGTTGAAGGCTTAGGTAGGGAGACTGCAGTTTCTTTAAATGTACCTTTTAAAAATCCACGCAAAAACATAGATGAAATGAACGTAAAAGATGTAGATAATATAGATGGATTAACTGTAGAAATTAAAGCACCAGATTTATGTTATCGTTATATTGCAAGAGTTGTAAAAAATGTTAAAATTGCACCATCTCCAGAGTGGATGGTAAAAAGATTAAATAGTTGTGGAGTTAGAGCTATAAATAACATTGTAGATATTACTAACTATGTTATGCTTGAAATGGGGCAACCAATGCATGCATTTGATATAAATTCAATTGAAGAAAAGCATATTACAGTAAGAAGAGCTTTAAAAGATGAAAAAATTATTACACTAGATGACCAAGAAAGAAATTTAAATGAAAATATGTTAGTAATAGCTGATAGCAAAAAGCCAGTAGCTATAGCAGGTGTTATGGGTGGTCAAAATTCTGAAATTGAGCCTACAACACAAACTGTAGTATTTGAATCTGCAGTATTCTATGGAGGTAGTGTTAGAAAAACAGCTAAGGCAGTAGGCTTAAGAACAGAAGCATCTAGTCGTTATGAAAAAGGTTTATCTTCAGAAAATGCTTTAAGAGCAATTAATAGAGCAGTAGAACTTGTAGAACTAATTGGTGCAGGAGAAGTGGTAGATGGAAAAATTGATGTTTATCCAACTAAACAAAAAATAGCAAGAATTCCATTAAATGTAGATAGAATCAACTTATTATTAGGAACAAATTTATCTAAAGAAGAAATGATTAATACTTTAGAAAAATTAGAAATAAAAGTAGAAAATAATGAAGTTATACCACCATATTTTAGACCAGATATTGAACAATTAGCAGATGTAGCAGAAGAAGTTTTAAGATTTTATGGTTATGATAAATTAGGTACTACTTTAATTAATGCAGAAACAACTTTAGGTGGAAAAAATAAAGAACAAAAAATAGCAGATAATGTATCAGAATATTTAGTAAATAGTGGACTATCTGAAATTTGTACTTATGGTTTCTTAAGTGAAAAAGACTTAGCAAAGTGTAATATTGAAGAAGATAATGAATATTTAACAGAAGCTGTAAAAATTAATAATCCATTAAGCGAAGACTATACTGTAATGAAAACTACTTCTGTTCCTACTATGATGCAAACTTTAGCAACTAATAATAACTATAAAAATAAAGATGTAAAATTATTTGATTTATCTAGAGTATATAGAAATAAAAAAGGTGCAATTGAAAGTGGAAATCTACCAGAAGAAAGCAATATTTTAACTATTGGTATATATAGTGAAAAAGAAGATTTTTATACTTTAAAAGGTTTAGTTGAAAATGTATTAGAAGTAGCAGGACTTCAAAGATATGATGTTAGAAAAGAAAAAGAAAATAAAATGTACCATCCAGGAAGATGTGCAAACTTTAATGTAGGAACCGATGTAATTGCTACAATAGGAGAGGCTAATCCACTAATTACAAGAAACTATGATATAACTCAAAGAGTACTTCTTGCTGAAATAGATATAGATAAATTAACAAAATATGCAAGAAAGAATCAAAAATATGAGCCAATTACTAAATTCCCAGCAGTAGAAAGAGACATTAGTATGGTGCTAAATGAAGAAGTAGAAGTAGGAGAAATTGAAAAAATAATTCAGAAAAAAGCTAAAAAATTATTAGAAGAAGCAAAACTATTTGATATTTATAGAAGTGAAAAATTAGGAGAAAATAAAAAGAGTGTTGCTTATAGCTTAAAATTTAGAGTTCCAGATAGAACTTTAACAGATGAAGAAATTAATAATGTTATGAAGGAAATTATAGCAGAATTAGAAAAATCTTTAGGAGCAGAACTAAGAAAATAAGATTAAATATACACTAAATAAATTTTACTAGAATAGAACCATTAAAAATTTAAAAATAGAGAATATTGTACCAATTATATGGAAAAATATTCTCTATTTTTATATGAGTATTCAATTGTAACAAAAACTTTAGCAAGTTTTAACCTAAAAATTCCACCCATTTATTTAAAATATTTTTAGCAATATTTTCAGTAACATGGTTTTTATCAAATATTGGGTTAAATTCCACTAAATCAGCAGATTTAATA
This sequence comes from uncultured Clostridia bacterium, assembly GCA_947626765.1. Taxonomy (GTDB): domain Bacteria; phylum Bacillota; class Clostridia; order TANB77; family CAG-508; genus CAG-273. The sequence goes on along the minus strand of CANQTQ010000045.1, from coordinate 3,604 downwards.
ATATTTGCATATTTTACAATCTCATCTACTAAAGCATAAGTTTGCTCTAAGTTAATTCCATTTTCTGCTGGAACAGAAACTCCAGGAGCAACCTTTGGGTCTATTAAATCTAAATCAAAACTAATATGTACCCCATTAGTACCAGAAGATGCAATTTCAAAAGCTTTTTTACAAACTGCTTCTGTACCTAAGTTTTGAATATCTTTTGTAGAAAATACAGTAACACCTGCATCTATAATATTACCCCATTCCCATGGGTCAATATCTCTACCACCAACAATAACAGTATTTTTAGGATTATAAAATACGCCATCATGAAAAGGTGATAAAATATTTTTTTCATAGTTAGTTGCTACTGCCAAAGGAAGTCCATGTAAGTTTCCAGTAACAGAAGTAGAATAAGTATTAAAATCTCCATGTGAATCAAACCAAATAATTCCTAAATTTTTGTATTTTTTAATAGATGCTAAACTAGATGCAATTGCAATAATGTGATCTCCACCAACAGTTAATGGAAATTCATTTTTATCTAGCACGCTAGAGACTATATTGTAAAGCTCTTCATTAAATTTATCAATTGATTCCATATTTCTTTTTTCACATTTGGTATCTAATGCTTTTACAGCTAGCACTAAATTCTGCATTTTTTTATTATACAAATTTATTTCATTTTCATCCATTTTATTTTCAAAGTGCAATTCATGCATTTTAAGCAAAAGAGAGTTAAACTCTTTTACAAAATCATTAATAGTTTCTTTTTTAGTAGCTAAATTTTTTAAATCTACAGTTTGTTTTTCACTTTTTTGCATTACTGTATATGTATTAGAAATATTATTACTATTTAAATCCTTTGTTAAAATTTGTGCACCAAGAGCTGCACCATCTACATTAACACCTAAATCTGTACAAGCATTTATTATTGATATTTTTTTCATATGCAAATTAATTCCTTTCTTAATTTACTTACATAATTAATTATAAAAGTAAACATTTTATAATTCAACAACAGTTACACCCATTTCACCTTCACCAAAAGTACCTAACCTAAAAGATTTAACATGAGAATTTGTTTTTAAATACTTATGAATTCCTTCACGAAGTTTTCCAGTACCTTTACCATGAACAATACGAATAGGAGAAAGATGTGCCAAAACACAATTATCTATATACTTATCTATTACATAAATAGCATCTTCAACATTTTGACCAATAACATTAATTTCAGAAGACACTACTTGAGCTTTAGAGCTAGAAATTGTGTGAACCTGTCCACTAGAAAATTCATTAGAAGAATTATTTAATTTACTATTAGAAATCATGTTAATATGGTTTTTAGAATTACTACTAATTTTACTATTAGAATCATTTTTAGATATTTTACTAATTTGTTTTAAATCTAAACTCATTTTAGCAAGTCCAACTTGAACCATAACTTCACCAGATTTATTAATATGTGAACTTAGTATTGTTCCTTCTGAATTAAGTGAAGAAACCCATACATTTAAACCTTGCTTTACTTCATTTGGACTTAACTTTTCATAAGAACTAGAACTTAAGTTGTTAGTTGGAACTAATTCTTTCATTTTTTTATTTAATTTATCTCTATTAGAATTTGCAGTTTTTATATCTACATTTTCTTTATTTAATTCTTTAATAATATCGTTTACTTCTTCTTTAGCATCTAATACAATTTCTCTTGCTTCCAATTTTGCTTTTTCAATTAACTCTTTTTTCTTTTCATCAAGTTCAATTTTTTCTTTTTCTAAAGATTGCCTTAAGGTAGAAATTTGGTTTAAATTTTTTTCAGTTTCTTCTTTTTCCTTTTCAATTAATAATTTATCATCATATATATTTTTTAGTAGTTCTTCAATGGAAACCTTGTCATTTTTCAAAAATGAAGAAGCATTTTGTAAAATATCATTTTTTAAGCCAAGCTTTTTACTAATTTCAAAAGCATTACTTTTACCAGGAATACCAATTAACAAACGATATGTAGGTTTTAAATTTTCTAAATCAAATTCAAAGCTTGCATTTTCAAAACCATCTGTTACTAAAGCAAATTCTTTTAGCTCTGGATAATGCGTTGTACAACATATAAAAGCACCAATATTTTTACAATAATTTAAAATACTAATAGCTAAAGCCGAACCTTCAACAGGATCTGTTCCAGAGCCAAGCTCATCTAAAAGCACCAAACTATTATTGTTTACATTATTAGTAATATTTATAATATTCATCATATGAGCAGAAAATGTACTTAAAGATTGTTCTATACTTTGCTCATCTCCAATATCTACAAAAATTTTAGAAAATACGCAGATGTTACTTTTTTCATGACATGGTATTGGAATACCAGAATAAGCCATAAGAAGTAACAAACCAACTGTTTTTAAAGCAACTGTTTTACCACCAGTATTAGGACCTGTAATTAACAAACAAGGATTGTTTTCTTTTAAATAAATATCAATAGGCACAGCTATTTTTCTATCTAATAATGGATGACGTGCTTTATAAAAATTAATATCCTTTTTATTGCTTAAATTAGGAATATTGCAATTTTCCTCTTTACCATAAGTAGCTTTTGCAAAAATAAGGTCAATTTTTCCAATGCAATCTAAATTTTTGCTAAGTTCATTTGTATAAGGATAAAGAAGAGCAGAAAGTTCACTTAAAATTTTTTGAATTTCTAATTCTTCTTCAATTTTAATATGAGCAATTTGATTGTTAGCTTCAAATACTGAGGTAGGTTCAATATATAATGTAGAACCACTACTTGAAGTATCATGAATAAAGCCTTTAATTTCATCTTTATATTCTTCTTTAATAGGTATTACATATCTGTTATTACGAATAGTTACAATAGGCTCCATAATATATTTAGAGTACTTAGAAGAGTGAATATATGAGTTTAACTTATCTTTTACATCTTGTTCTAAATTTTTCCTATTTTTTCTTAAAGAATTTAATTTACTTGAACTATTATCTGCAATAGTATTTTCATCTAGAATTTTAGAGGTAATGTTTTTTACAATATTAGAATTTGAATATAACGAAGAAAAATAATCTTCTATTAAATTAAAAGAAGACAAATCAAAACCCTCATCACTATAAAAATAATCATGTAGTTCAGAAGACATTTTTAAAAGATGAGCAATATCAAGTAAGCTTTTAGCAGATAAAGTTTGCATACTTTCTAGCATTTTAATTGTAGTTTCAAGCTCTTCTATTTCATATAATGGAGGTGTTCCTTTTTGAAAAAGAAGAGAAGTTGCCTGATTTGTTTTTTCTAATAAATTTTTAACATGTTCAAATTCAAAACTTGGAACTAAACTATTACAAAGTTTCTTTCCAAGATATGTTTTACAATATTTATTTATTATTTGAATAATTTGATTATATTCTAATTTGCTTAAAAGTGTCTCCAATTTTCTAGTCCTTTCAAAAATAACTTTGCTCATATTATTACATAAAAACATGTAAAAGTCAAAATATAAATAAGCTTTTTTTACAATAAGGAAAGAAAGTACTTGCAAAAAGTAAAAAGATATGGTAAAGTAAAATAAGAACAAAAGAAATACGGAGGAAAAACATGAAAACAGCAAAC
>CANQTQ010000044.1 GCA_947626765.1 uncultured Clostridia bacterium | reverse complement strand
GAACTTCTTGTTCTGGAAAATACGCTAAAAGTGTTGAAAATACTGTATTTTATTAAAATAATAATATTTAGAATAATATAAAAAATAATTATTATTTATGTATATAAATCAAAAAAAACGCATAAACTATTGATAAAAATGCTATTATATGTTACAATTTAAATATAATAAGTGCAATTTAAATATACAAAAATCATACTTATTTTAGAAGAGGTGTTGAATTTGGAAAGATTATTATATAAAAATTTATTAGAATGGAAAAATTCAAAGGATAGAAAACCTTTAATATTAAAAGGTGTTAGACAATGTGGGAAAACATGGCTACTTAAAGAATTTGGTAAAGAAAACTATGAAGATGTTGCATATTTTAATTTTGAAGGCAATGATTTATTGCAAGAAAGATTCTCCCAAGATTTAGATGTTAAAAGAATTATAGAAGAACTAAGTATATTAAACAATAAAGTTATAAAACCTAGTAGTACGCTAATAATTTTTGATGAAATTCAATTTTGTAATAAAGCTTTAACATCTTTAAAATATTTTTATGAAAATGCACCTGAATATCATATAGTATGTGCAGGTTCGTTGCTTGGAATTGCTCTTGCTAAACCATTATCTTTTCCAGTAGGCAAAGTTGACTTCTTAGAATTAAGACCTATGAACTTTTATGAGTTTTTGCTTGCAAATGATGAGCAAATGTTAGTAGATTACCTTAAAAAAGATGCTATGAAAGTAAAATCAACATTTGAAAATAAATTAATTAATTATTTAAAATATTATTATATAGTTGGTGGAATGCCAGAAGTTGTTGATAAATGGGTTAATACTAAAGATTTAGAACAAGTTGAAAAAATTCAAGATATTATTTTAAATTCTTATGAATTAGATTTTGCAAAGCGTGCTCCTATATCAGATACACCAAAATTAAGTTTAATATGGGATTATATCCCTAAAGAGCTTTCAAAGGAAAATTCAAAATTTGTATACGGACATGTAAAGCCAGGAGCTAGAGCAAAAGATTTAGAAGATTCTTTACAGTGGTTAATTTCAGCAGGACTATGTTATAAGGTAAATAAAATAGAAAAGCCTAATATTCCTATTTCTAGTTATGTAGATATGCAAAGTTTCAAAATATATATGTGTGATGTTGGATTACTTAGGAGAAAAGCCAAAGTAGATGCAAGTATTATACTATCAAATGATTCTCAAATTTATACAGAATTTAAAGGTGCAATGGCAGAAAATTTTGTATTACTTGAATTAATTTCATTTAATGAGAATATACCATTTTATTGGACATCTGGAAATACTGCAGAAGTTGATTTTGTATGGCAATTAAGAGATAAAATAATTCCAATTGAGGTTAAGTCTGGAGAAAATATTGGCTCAAGAAGTTTAACATTATATAGACAAAAATATAATCCATCTTTAGCATTAAAAATATCAATGAAAAATCTTGATGTACAAGATAGAATCATAAATGTACCGTTATATTTATTGTGGAATTTAAAAAATTATATAAAATAATATATGAAGACTATCATTAAGATAGTCTTTATTTAATTAAGTTTATGTAGTTGAACATTTATCAATAATATTGATGAACATTTAACAACAAATTTGGTGAACACTTAGCAAAAATAATTTAAACTTATATATATAATTTTATAAAATTATCATGAACACTATTTAAGATAAAATTTATAAAATCCTTTAACTTCAAGTAAAATGTAGATTAATATTGGAATAATCTTCTAAGTATCAGACCAAGAAACTCTAAAAAACAGTAAAAACGTTGAAATATCAACAAAATTCTGAAATTTATTTTAATTATTTTTAAAAATATAATCAATAAAGTTACATCAAAAAAGTGTATTTTATACACACTTTTTGCAATTTAATGCAAAAAGTATTGCACTATATAAATGCCATAAAAATCTTTTGTCATATTTAAAACCTTCCTATGATATTTTTTATCATAAAAAGGTTTATTTTTAATCGTTACACAAATTATTTTATATGCCACAAATCTTTTAAAAAGTCAATTAGAATATACAATATCTCCATATTCAAGAATTGATTCTAAAAAACCACTTGTATCTTCTTCATCAATAAGTAATACTGGTTCGATATCTATTGATATATTTCTTCGTAATTTAAAAAGTTTTGACATATCTTCCAAAATATCCTTTGAAATGCTACTTCGGGGAACAACAACTGCTACATCTATATCGCTATCTTTTCTATAATCTCCTCTTGCATAAGAGCCATATAGTATTATTTTATTTACTATCATATTCTGCACAACTAATTTGCTGTATTCTTCTACTAATTTTCTAGCTTTTTCTTTATCCATATTACAAAATCCTCCGTTTCCTTTATTATATTTTTACATCTTTTATTATTTAATACATCCAACAGTTCTTGTTTTTGTGTTGGATATCTTGCTTCTATATTTAATGGAGAAATAATATCTAAAAAATCTCTTTGTTTTTCGCTCATAATTTTATACAAATTACTTTCTTCTGCTAGTTTAATCAACTTATGTGTATATGGTGGTTGCTTTGAATTTACTTTTACATAATAAGCTTTAAATATCTTTTCAATTGCTTGATTACACATAAATCCAACATATAAATATCTTTTACTTTTTAACATTGCTTTTGCAGTATCCATATCATAATCTGATAGTTGCATCCAATATTCAACCTTATCAAAATCGCTTATTTTAATCTCCTCCTTGTATTTGATTTATATAATTATATCACAAAATTTTTACCATATACAATACGTTTTTTCAAAAATTCCATATACAAAATTTCAAATAATATTCCATTTTTTTATTTTAATATAATTATTATAAATATTCAGTAATTTCAGCATTTTGAGCGTTTTCCCAGACCAAGAAGTTCCAAAAGAATATGACATTACTATGACAGTTAATGAAAATGGTTATATTAATAAAAGTAATGTAGTTACTAATAAAAATAGTAACTATAAAGTAACAGTTAACTTTAACATTTCTAATCCATTAGAAAAGGATTCTAATGATTCTTCTGATAATAAAGGATATTATATAGAAGTATTAGATGCTAATGAAGACAAAGTAAATGTAGATACAAAAGGAGGATCAACTATTAGTGATACAAAAGTTGATGTTGTATTACATAAAAATTTAGTAAAAGACTCTGTTGATATTTACTTAAAAAGAGATGCAGAAGAGGGATTGTATACAATAGTATTAAAGGATAAAAATAATAACGTAGTTTCAAAAGTTAAAACAGAACTTAATACAAAAACACCTAAGGCTGTTGTTGTAAGCACAGAACGTTTAAGTAGTGCTAAAGCTACTCTTTCTTTAACAGCTGTTGACTCCGGGGCTACTAAAGTTTATTATATAGTTCTACCAACAGCAGATGCTAATGGCAGTAATTATAAAAGTACAACTGTTAACGATTTAGTAAAATTTGCAAATGGAACAAAATCTGATGTTAAAGGAAAAATAGTTTCTAAAGGTACAGCAACATTAACAGATAATAAATTAGATGCGTGCCTAGTAGCAACTGAATTATCAAGCAATTCATCTTATAAAATATTTTATGTATTAGAAAGTAAAGAAGGAAATGTTTCAAAAGCTGTAGAAAAAACTGATATTTTAGTTGACAATGAACTTAACTCAGAACCAAAAGTAAATGCAACTACTATTGTAGAACCTGATTTAAAAAATGTTGCTGCAGCAGATAGTAAAACATTTACATGGACTGCTCCTACAGGTATGACTTCTTCTAAGTATATGGTTGTTATATATAAAGATGGTGAAGTTATTGATGAAGTAGAGTGTAGCACAGCTAGTTTTGATACCACTTCAAATCCAAGTCTTCTTGATTTAAGTAAACCAGGTAGCTATAAAATTAGTGTAAGAGTAAAAGGAAATGGAACAACTACTAAAGATTCAGAACCAGTTGAATCAGACGAAATAGTTGTAACTGCTTTATCTCCAGTTGAAGCTATTAAGCTTGAAAGTGCAACTAAATTAACATGGAATGATACTAAAAATGGAACAAATGTAAATAATTATGATGTATCAATAAAACAATTAACTGGCTCTATATCAGCAGTAAGTGCTCCAACTGTTAACGTAGAAAAAAAGGAAGCAACAATCGCTGCAAGACAAATTAAAGATAATGAAATTTATGAAATAACTATAACAGCAAAAGCTGCTGCAACACAATCTGCTATTGTAGATTCAGAAGAAACTGTTAAAAAATGCTTTGTAATTGGTGTTACTGGATTCGCAGTTGATACAGATAAAACAACTGATACAGCTATAACATTAAATGCAAGTAAAATAGTTATAGATGGAAAAGAAGCATCTTATGATGTAAAAGTATACAAAGTAAATCATGATAATGTACCTGAAAAAGGACAATACCATGAAATTACTTCTGGAGATGTTAAAACTACTATGGAAAAAGACGATAACGGAAATCTTGTAATATTAGTAAATGGATTAGCTCCAGAAACAGAATATGCATTTAAATTAATTGCAACTGTAGGTGATAGTGAAGGAACATCAATATATGAAGAAGAAAAAACCTATATACAAGCTCCTTCAGTAAACGGAAAGCAAGTTGTAAAATCAAAAGATTTAGCAAAAGCAGAAAAAGTTTATGCTTATACTAATAATGCGAAAAAAATAATTGTAGTAGATGGAACAGAATATAACATATCTGATAATGAATATCCTGCTGAATTTGAATCATTATATGAATTAATAGTAGCATTAAATTCAAATGACACAATAGTAAAAGCAGAAGGAGACTCTTTACAATTGAAACTTGGAAATACAGCTAGAGCTAATTTAGCTCTTGGAACAACAGTAAAAGGAAAGAAAGTTGAAATTGAAGGAGCTGCATTTGAAACTAATATAACAGTATCAAGTGGTTATGAAGCTACTGAAATGATATTAAAAGGTGAAGGAGCACAATTTAATGTTGCTGGATTAAATGCTGACACTATAAAATTAGCAGATGATGTTACTATATTTAGCGATACTACAGCTAGAAAATTTGAAATTGCTAAAGTTGCTACAGTAAATGGTGTAAAAATAACAACAGAAACAGCTTTAAAAGCAACTGTAACAGGTAAAACTGTTGATATTCATGTAAATTCAGGAACAATGAATAATAATCTTACTATAGAAAATAGTTATCCAGAAAATATAGCTAGTACACTTAAAACACAAGAAGCAGTAATAAGATTTGTTGGAGAAACAGATAACTCTTCAGTATATATTGGAACAGTTACAATTTCATCAACTAATGGTGGAATTAAAGTAAGTCAAGAAAGAGTTAATGTTACTGGAATAAGCTTAGATATTGATGTAACAGATGCAAATGTAGAATTAAAAGATGTTGCATTTACTGGAAATAGAAATGTAAATGTAACACTTACAGCAGATGCTACTAAGACTGTTACAGTATTAGCTAAAGATAAAGCTCCTGTAACTTTAGCTTCAACTGATAATTTTGAATTAAAAACATATAAAGATGCTGAAGGAAATGAAAGTTTAGAAGCATTAAAAGAAGCTTTAAAAGCAACCACTACACATGTTAGTGACGCAGATTCTATGACAGAAGCTGAATTAACAAGAATTCAAGCATTCTTAAATAGCTTTGGTATAAATGATATCGGAGCAAAGATAGTTACAACAAAAGATAGTAATGAAGTAACAATTACATTTACAAAGAAAGCTGAATCTGTACAAATTCAAGGAATTAACTAATATTGATACTAATATAATTAGAGGGGTCCTATGAAATTTAGGACACCCTCTTTTATTAAAATTGTATACTTTTATTTTAATCCTTCAATATCCACTAAAGTAATTTCAGATGTTGCAGGTATTGTAATTATAATACTATTTTGATCTTTGCTTGCTTTAACTTTTGCTTTTCCAAATGCTTGTAATTTAGAACCGAAAGCATTAAAGTAATCTACGATTGCTTGATAATCATCATCTGTAGTACAAGAACTAAGCATAGACTGAGTTAAGCTAGAACCTGGTATTTTTTCATTACTTGTTTTTAATGCTTTTAATTGTTCTACTGTGTATTTCATAATTTCTACTTGTGTTGAACTCATATTTATTGGAGCTTTTAATTTAGTGTTAGCTGTAATTACCGTATCAACAGAATCTTTATTTGTACTAACTGTAACATTTTTTGCACCAGTTAAATTACTATCTTTAATATCAATACTTCCATTTTCTGTAGTAACTGAGATATCAGCTTCTACTTTTGAAGATGAATTTGCTTTAATAGTAACTTTAGCATTCGAATTAATAGTTATTTTTCCTAATTGGAAATCTCCTAGTGATGCTCCATCCATAAATGTAACTTCTAACTCTTTTTCAGAGTTATTTATAATGTTTATTGTATTATTTTTAGCTGCTTTTATTTTTAATGTATGCTTTGATGAAGTTAGAGTTTCAGACACGTCTAAATTACCTGATGATGAAATGTCTATCTCATTTAATGTAGCTGTTGCATTTGCAAGTATTGTTACAGAAGTTGCTTTTGAATCATCACTAACTAATTTAACCCTATCTGATAGTTTTACTGGAACAGCATTTGTATCAGTAATTTTAAATAATGCACCATTACCACTTAATATAATTTCTTTTGCATCACTTGCTAATATTCCTAAATCCTGTTGATATATATTTCCTTGAATCTCAAGTACTCTAGTATTACCAGCTTTTATATCTCTTGCAGTTCCATTTGTTGCCACACTAGCTGCTTTAATTGTAACTTTGTCTTCAGTTACAGAAACTATAGTATCATCATTATTTAGTGAATTAACCAAATTCATTGCATAATCACTATCTAATAATTTGTTTGGATCATAGTATTTTCCTGCATCAGATTTTAAAACTTCCTCACCATTAATCCATAGTTTTGTACTTCCATCTGTGTATACTTTACCTAAAGTATCCTCTTTTTTAGCTGGAACTGAATTTTTTATAACAATTAATCCATCTAATGCTTGTAAAGTTTTTAGAGTTGTTTGTTCAACAGATAATGCACTTCTTCCTTCAGCTTCATTTCCATCTACATGAACTACTAAAACAAATTTATAATTTGTTCCTTGATTTAATTTATCTACAATTATTTTTCCATTTTCATCTATAGTTACATTTTTTCTTGTATCTGTTAATTCATAGTGTTTTTCAGCAGTATTTGATTCTACTTCACTCCAAACTTCTACATCATAAGTTACTTCATCTCCTAATGCTTTAATTGTAGCCATTTCAGTAAAACTTAATTCTACTTTAGTATCAGTTTTTACTGTAGGAGTCATTGTTATAGATAATTTTAAATAATCCTTTGTTGTTGCATTTTGCTCTGAAGCCAAAACTTTTCCTTTAGAACTATTTGCTATTATTTCAGCTTTATAACGAATATTTGATTGTGCTGTGAAAGTAGATGATGAAGCTATATTTTTTAATTCTATTTCTGTTGCATCTTTTGAAATATTATTTTTGTATGTTTCTTTACTTGTTAAATAATCACCAGTTGCTGTATTATATTTATAAATGTTTATAGTGTAGCTACTAAATGCAGAATTTGCTTTATCTTCATATTCATTCCATTTTAATAATACTTTTGTTGGGTCTTCTTCATCTACTACAAATTGTAATCCAGTAACCTTTGCTAATTGTGTAACTTCAAATTCAACTGGTTCTGTTTCTTCAGAAGCACTTGAACTTCCATCATTAGCAGCATTTGATGTAACTGTTACAGTATATTTACCAGGCTTAGTAACTATACTACTTAAGGTTTTAGAATTACTAGTTGTAGTTGTTTCACCTATTACTTTTCCACTTTCATTATATACAGTTACTGTATAACCTGCTCTTGGAGTACCTTCTGTTGGAGCTGTCCATTTTACAGTTAAAGAATCATCTACAGATACATCTGTAACTTTACCTTCTACTTTTCCATTTGTATCGTTTGGAACTACAGTTGAATTTACAGATGTTGAAAGATTTCCAGCAGCATTTTCTACTACGAAGAATACTTTGTATAGAGTAGAAGCACTATTAGATAGTATAATATTTTGTAATATGGCATCAAATTTGTTATTTTCTACTTTCATAGATTGTACATTGGTATTTTTATTTGAATCTATAAAGTCTAATACATTTGGTTGAGAATTTGTTGTATCAACTACATAATATACTTTTACGATATCACTTTCGGCTTTTGCTTCAAATTTTAATGCAGCCCCTTGCGTTCCTTCACGTCTTGCACTTACTTTAACTGTTTCTGGATGAATTCTGTTTACAGTTACTTTAGTTGTTCCTACAACTGTAGTAGTTCCATCATCATTTGTTATCTTCAATTTTAATGTAACATTTTTTTCTTCTCCAGATTTTACAAAATCTGTAATTTTATTAGAACCTGTATTAAAGTTAGCAACTATTTCATCTGTTTGAGTAGCATATTTTTCTATTGAATAAGTAGCAGATTGACTTAATTCAACATCTTTGCCATTAGCATTTTCATAATATAATTTAAATGTATCTGCTTTCACTGCACCTTTTCCATCTACTGTACTAATTACTATTTTACTAGAATTCATATTTGCATCATTAATAGTATTATTTCCATTTACTGTTAATGTGTACTTACCTGGAACTTCTTG
>CANQTQ010000043.1 GCA_947626765.1 uncultured Clostridia bacterium | reverse complement strand
TAAATCCTTCTAAATAGCACTTAATCGGTAACTAGAAGTTACTTTTTCCAAATTGAATTTACTTTTTCAATTGACCATTATTTTTATTAAAAATAATAAAAGCAAACTAATAAATTTGAAATTCTAAAATTTATTAGTTTACCCATATTTTTTATTTAAATATTACTATTTTATTTTCATAATTTCTTCTTTACTTAATCCTGTGATTCTTATAATTATATCTATTTCTATTTTTTCTTTTAACATTTTTTTAGCTACTTCTAATTTTGCTTTTTGTTCACCTTCTATTTTGCCATCTCTTCTTGCCTCGTACATTAACTCTTCTTGATCCATTCTTTGTATCTCTGCTTTTAATGCCATTCTTCTTAGAATATCATCTTGACTTATTTTGTCTAACTCTTCTTTTGCCTCTTTTATATTCTCATTATTCTCCATTATCTTTGCTACCTCCCTATTTTCTGGATTTTCCAAAAACATCATCCATTGTAGCATTTCGTTTTTTCTATTTCTTTCATATTCTTTTATAGCCTTTGGTAGTTCAATTATATCAATCTGTAAATATGGCGTCAATATCTTTTTTAAATATTCTTCCTCTATAATTCAAGAAAAATCGTATGTCAAAATTCGACATTTTATATAATAAATATATTTTTATTACTAAGTTATAAATGAATATTTATTTTAATATATTAAAATTAGGTGATTTTTTATATGTTAATTAAAAGTATAAAATTATCTAAAAAGCGAATCTTAGCAATTAGCATTGCTTCTTTACTAATTGTTCTTATATTGTTTGGATTTTTTCTTGTTCAAAAATATGGATTTTTTAACTTCTTTAAGAATAACAATAATCGTAAAAATGATAATAATTTTTATGAAAATTCTAAGTCAAATAATATAAACTCTGAGAATATAATTTCACAACAAAATAGTATAGAATTGCAGCAAAACACAGTACCAGAGAATACCACTTCTGAAACAAAAGAAAATACTAATTATATTAAATGGTTTGAATTTAATGTAAGTTATGATGTTTTGCAAAAAACAGCTAATTTAGATATTTCTTCGCATGTAAAAAATGAACAAATTAAATATAATTGGATAGAGCTTATTTCCTATCTTGCTTGTAAGTATGGTAACAATTTTTCTAAGTTTAAGCAAAAAGATTTAGATAATATTGTTTTACGTTTAAAAAGCGGTGAAACTATCGATAAAATTACAGAAAATATGAAAAATTATTCATATTATTACGAGGGTTATGAAGCTGTTTTATCTCAATTTATTGGTGAATATTATGCTACAAATGTAAATTCTTCTGCTGCTAAAGTTATTACTAATGCTAAAAATAATTCTAATGCCTATGAAAATAGCAATTCTACTAATATTAAAGCAAACAATTCTATAATAGAAAGTTCTTTTGCAAATGTATATGGTATAAAAGCTTTTCATCCATTAGCGCAAGGTTATAGTTATTCTCATTATGATGACTTTGGTAATTCTAGGTCTTATGGCTATAAAAGATTACATTTTGGAAATGATTTAATGGGAAGCATTGGCACGCCTGTAGTTGCTGTAGAATCTGGCTATATAGAAGCTATTCGGTTGGAATCAATATGGTGGTTGGAGAATAGGAATTCGAAGTTTTGATAAAAAGCGTTATTACTACTATGCTCATTTAAGAAAAGGGCATCCTTATGCTGAAGATATTTATGAGGGTAAAATCGTTCAAGCAGGTGATGTAATAGGCTATCTTGGTATGACTGGCTATAGCTCTAAAGAAGATACTAATAATATAAATGTACCTCATTTGCATTTTGGAATCCAATTAATTTTTAATGAAGTTCAAAAAGATGGACCAAATCAAGTTTGGGTTGATGTATATAATTTAGTTGACCTTTTAAAGAAAAATAGAAGTACTGCTATTATGAATAATAGTAAAACTAAAGATTACATACGAAAATATGACATAATTGATCCTATTGTACCAGAATAAATAGTTATAATTACATAAAAGCTAGAATAGTACTAGTTTTGCAGTTTTGAAAGGTCCCGTTCTGGCCATTCTTCTTTGAATTTGCTTGATTAGCAACGGGCATTTGAAAAACAAAAAACTAGTACCATTCTAGTGATTAAGTTATAAAACGTTTATTTTACATCATACCAGCTGTCTGCTTCTGAAACTTCTACCTCTAAAGGTACCGCTAGTTTCATTGCTTGCTCCATACAATCTTTTAAAATTTGTTTTACTCTTTCTTTTTCTTCTATTTTACATTCTATTAGTAATTCATCATGAATTTGAAGGATAATTTTTGCATTTAATTTTTCTTCTTCTAATTTATTAAATACTTTTATCATTGCTATTTTCATAATGTCTGCTGCTGTACCTTGTATAGGGGTATTCATTGCTGCTCTTGTTCCAAACTGTCTTACCATATAATTATTAGAAGAAAGCTCTGGAATGTATCTTCTTCTATGGAATAATGTTTCTACATAGCCTTGCTCTTTTGCCTGCTCTGTAATGTTATCCATAAATCTTTTTACACCACTATATTTTTCTAAATATTGCTCAATGTATTGTTCTGCTTGTTTTCTTCCAATTTTTAATTGTTCTGCTAATCCAAAACCACTTATTCCATATACAATACCAAAATTAACTGCCTTTGCTGCTGTTCTTTGCTCTTTAGTAACTTCTTCTAATGGAACATTAAATACTTTTGAAGCTACTTGTTTATGAATATCTTCTTCATTTTGAAAGGCTTTTCTCATATTCCTATCTTTTGAAATATGAGCTAATATTCTTAGTTCAATTTGAGAATAATCCGCATCAATAAAAATATTTCCTTCTGTAGCTTTAAATGCCTTTCTAATTTGCTTTCCAAATTCTATTCTTGTAGGAATATTTTGTAAATTTGGCTCTGTAGAACTTATTCTACCTGTTGCAGTAATTGTTTGATGAAAATATGAATGTATTTTTTTAGTTTTAGAATTAATATATGGTATTAATCCTTCTACATAAGTAGAATTTAGCTTCATTAAACTTCTGTATTCCAATATTTTATCTATTACTGGATGCTCAGGTCTTAGTTTTTCTAAAATATCCACATCTGTAGAATAACCAGTTTTTGTTTTTTTGTATACCGGAAGCTTTAATTTTTCAAATAAGATGGTTCCTAATTGCTGAGTAGAGTTTATATTAAATTCTTCACCACATAAATTATAAATGTTCTGTTTTAATGAATTTATTTCTTCCTTTAATTTATCTCCAAAAGCTATTAATTCTTGCTTATCTGCATATATTCCTTCATATTGCATACTACCTAAAACTTTTACAAGTGGCATTTCAATGTTATTAAATAATTCTATTGAATTTAGTTCTTCTAATTTTTTTAGCATAATTTCTTGCATCTTTGCAATAGCATATACACATATAGAATTTCTATGTTTATTAAAGTCTAAATTAGGGTCTTCCATTTGAAATAGTGTCATTTGTGTTTCTTTGTTTTCTTTTACACCTATAGCTTCTAAATATTGCATGATATCTATATTTAAATATTGTTTTGATAATTCTTCTAATTTATAATTGTTATTTGTTGGGTTTAAGTCATATGCTGCAATTTCTGCATCAAAGAAAATTCCATCTTCACAAATTCCTATTTGTTTTAAAAGTACGTAATCTTCACTTAAATGATAGCCATATTTTAAAATTTCTTTACTTTCTAAAATATCTTTAAAATAAGAAAGCCAAAGCTCTTTATTATTTTCCATTTTAACTTCATAAACTTTACTGCCATAATAAATATAAATTGCAGTTATGTCTTTATGAATAATTTTGTCATCTTCTTTATTTGTTTCTACTTTAGCAAGTAAATAGTATAATTTTTTATCTTCTTTTATTTTTTTCAATAGTTCTTGAATTTTTTCTTGTTCGCTTATAGAAATTGTTTCTATTTCAAATAAGTTTTCTAAATTTTCTGCTTGGCTAACTGAAGATTCTCCTTGTAAGCCAAAACGTTCAATATATCTATTAAAGTTTAATTCTTTAAATTTTGCAAAAACTTCTTCCTTATTCCATTCTTTTATTTTTAAGTCTTCTATTTGTTCATCAATAGGAACTCCTATATTTATAGTTCCTAAAGTTTTAGAAAGTTCTGCTAATTCTTTATTTTCTACTAATTTTTCTAACATTTTTGGCTTTAAATCAGCTTCATTATTTTCAATTGAACTATATAAATTTTCAATAGAATGATATTTTTTTATTAGTTCTAATGCTGTTTTTTCTCCTATTCCTGGCACACCTGGAATATTATCAGAAGTATCTCCCATTAAGCCTTTTACATCTATTAATTGTCTTGGTGTAACACCATATTTTTTAATAATTGCTTTTTTGTCAAAAGTGTCTACTTCTGTTTTTCCTACTTTTGTATGAGGAATACGGACTTTTATTTTGTCAGAAGTTAATTGAAATGTGTCTCTATCTCCAGAAACAATTGTAACATCTAATCCTTTTCTTTCTGCCTTTTTACAAATTGTTCCTAAAACATCATCTGCTTCATAGCCTTCTTTTTCTATAATTTTAATATTCATAGCTTTTAAAATATCTTTTATAATAGGCATTTGCTCTGCAAGTTCATTTGGCATTCCTTTTCTATTTGCTTTATAGCCTTCATATAGCTTATGCCTTGCTGTTGGTGATTTTAGGTCAAAAGTTACCATTAAGTATTGAGGTTCTATATCTTCTAATACTTTAAATAATATTGCCAAAAAGCCATAAACTGCATTTGTATATTTTCCATCTGGAGTTGTAAGCATTTTTGTACTCATAATTCCATAAAATGCCCTATTTAATATGCTGTTTCCATCAATTAATACTATTTTATCCATATTACCTCCAAACTTTTAATATTATATTCTATCTTTTGTTTTTTTATTTTCATTATTTTTTATATCTTTTGACTCCATTAAAAGCTCATCAAAATCTGAAATATAAATTTGATCTTGCACTATTCTATATTTTTCAAATTCTGTTTCAGCATGGAGTTTTGCCATCTCGGCTGATATTTTTCCATTATCTTTTAAAATTTCATGATTCCATAAGGTTAAAAAGCCATTCAACCTTTTTTCCCAATCTTCCATTGTCATAGGTATATGCCTCATTGCTTGCATTTCAGCTAAATCTAAATATGCTGATACAATTCTCTCTAACTGAGCAATTTCATCTTCTGATAAATAGTTTTTAGCAACAACTACATCATACTTATGTATTTTACTGCTTGGTGCACCTTCCCAACTAGTTAATCCCATATGCTCTTTTTTGTGGTCTGCTCTATTATAAATTATTTCTGCAGCAGTATTACCAGATATTGCATAATGTAATTTATTTTGTACAGAAGTGAAAAATCGAATTGTTGATTTTGCTGTTTTATCATAGTCTATTGAAGTTGCATAAATATCAGTTATTTTTTGATAAAATTTTCTTTCTGACATTCGTATTTCTCTAATACGCTCTAATTGCTCTTCAAAATATTTTTCTGTTAAAATTGAGCCACCATTTTTTAGTCTTTCATCATCCATTACCCAACCTTTTATTGTATAATCTTTAACTATTTGGTTTGCCCATTTTCTAAATTGTACTGCTCTTTCATTATCTACTTTAAATCCAATAGCAATTATCATTTGAAGATTATAATGTGCAACATTTCTTGAAACCTCTCTGTTACCTTCTTTTTGAACTATTCGAAAATTTCGAATAGTTGAATCTTCTTCTAATTCATTATCTTCATAAATTTTTTTTATATGATAATTTATTGTGTTTAATTCAATTCCATATAAAGTAGCTAACATTTTTTGTGTAAGCCAAATATTTTCATCTTCATATCTAACTTCTATTGATTCAGGATTATCTCCTATTGCTGCTACATAAGTTAAATATTCTGCTGCACTAGAACGTATGGTAATTTCATTATCTTTTTTCTTTTTCAATAATTTTCTTCCTTTCTAATTTTAAATATACTTTCTAATAAAAATTAGAGGCATCAAAACTTTTATTGGTATTATACTGTAGTCTTATCTTTTTCTATTTTCTTTTTATATCTATCTTTCTCTCAACTCTTTCTATTTAACTTCAAAAAAATGCGTACCCTGTCATTACTCCTTAAAGATATATTTTTACTTTTTATTATTATTTTCTTCTACCATATCACTTATTTCCTTCAATTTATTCTCCAAAAGTTTTTTATCAATTAATTTTAAAGTATATTGTGATACCATAGTTGGTGACATTGTTCTACTCATTGCATATTCTACAACTTGTTCATTTTTTCCACTGCATAAAATTATTCCTACACTTGGATTCTCATTTTCTTTTTTCTCCTGTCTATCTAATGCTTCTAAATAAAAATCCATTTTTGATATATATTCTGGCATAAAATCACCTATTTTTAGTTCAAATGCAACTAAACAACTTAATGCTCTATTATAGAACAGTAAATCTATGAAAAAGTCTTGTCCACCAACTTGTACCCTATATTCTTCTCCCACAAAAGTAAAATCTTTTCCTATTTCTAATATAAAATCTTTCATATTTGAAATAATTGCTTTTTTTAAATCTTTTTCTGAATAATTATTTGGTAAGTCTAAAAATTCTAAACTATAAGTATCTAATATTCTTGTATTTGGATAATCCTCTTCTCCAGTAGCTTTTGTTAAACTTTGATTTGCTTTTCCATCTGAAAGCATATATCTATGAAAGTATCCGCTGCTAATTTGTCTATCTAACTCCCTTTTTGAATAGTTGTTTTTTATGCACATTCGTATATAAAATTCTTTTTCTTCTATTGTTTTTGTCATACTCAAAATCATTAAATTATTAGTCCAGCTTATTTGTGTCACCAGTGGTGACACAATTGGATAATTTTTATAAGTTTCATAAAATTGCTTCATTCTATAAATTCCACGTTTATTAAATCCTTTCATTGTTGGATATTCTCTCTTCATAAATTCTTCCAACTTATCTACAATTTTTTCTCCCCAATTAGAATCTTCTACTTTTTCACTTATATATTTTCCAAAATCCCAATATAAAGAAATTAGTTCTTCATTTACCTTTTTATAAGCATTATTTCTTCTAGTTTCTATCATATTGATGATTTCATTGAAATTAAAATCCAAATTATTACTCAATAATATTCTCCTTTTCTAAATTACTTATCCACACCAAATATAATTTTAAGTTGTTGTAACATTTTTTCTCTTCTTTTTTTGAAAAAATCTTCAAAGTCTTTAAATTCTAATGAAACACCCTCTGGATGATATTCAAATTCATTTCCCGATTCAACCCATACTTTCAATGGAGTTTTATTTTTGCTTTCATTTTCATTTCCTTGAAGCAATTGTAAGTTTGGCAAAAGATTTTTCATTTTTTTCCATTCATTCTTTTTTTCATCCGTTAGATTTAAATCTGAAATATTTTTATCTTCAAATAAAATCGCTGGATGGCAATGATCTTGGTGGTATTCATCTTGACTTAATTTTAAATTAGGATATAATAAAGAAAGCAATATATAAGTATTATTTCCTTTTTCAAATGTATCAAGCCAATACTCTATATCTGATAAATTAATTTTAAACGTTCTATTACCTGTTAAAGTTAAATTCTCAAATAATTTTACACAAAATTTTACATTTGAGCAATTAATTTTTTGTAAGGCCTCTCTTGTCTGATTTAGGGCATCATTACTTGCAACACCAAATAATCCTTTTGTCATCGAAATAGCTAAAAATTTTTTTATTTCTTTTTTAGTTTGTTTTTCTTTTACTTCTCCACCATTATAAATAAAATAAGCTATCGGCATCGTTGCATTATATGATGTTAATCGTTCATCAGACATTCCTATCTCGCTAAGCAAATTAGATAATTTATCCATTGTATCATTTATTTTTTTCCAATTATTACGTATCTTTAGAATAATCTTGTCTGTTAGAGAAGTTATTTTTAAACTTGTATTTTCATCAACAAGAACCAATGAAGCCCTCATTAGATAGTCTTTTGTAAAATTAAATCCATCTCCTTTACAATTCATGGTTTGAATTGTATCCTCTACATCTTTTTTTCCAGTTTTCCATCCATTAATTAACGTAGAAAATAATAAATCTGTTTTTGATAATTTTTTTCCAGTTGAATTTACTCTTACAAATATATCTAATGCATTATCATAATTTTCTTCATTTATACAATAATAGTGTATTACACCATTTCCGTTTTCATTTATTAGTCTTTGAAATAATATTTTCAAATCTTCAATACAATTTGTATTATTAGTAATATTTGATATTGCATTAACAAAAACATGAATTTTGTCATATGCTATAATATTCTTCACTTTATAATAGTTTCCATTACTTGCTTCTTCATTTGTTAAAAAACAAAATCGTTTAGGTGGATTTTCTTCATCTTCTTCAGTTAAGTTGTAATAATCCAAATTATAATATAATTCTTTTTCTTGCCATGACTTTGGATTATCATAAGCAAATCCTTTACCTTTTTTCTTAATTTTAAAGTTTCCTTTCAATGCTATATTTATAGATGTAATCCTTTGTTGTCCATCAAGTACAATATAATAATTATCATCCATATTCATTACCTCTGGTGCTTTTTCATTTTGAGTTTCTCTTTCTTTGAAATTATTAATAAAATAGTACAGATTTGGTTTTTGTTCATTAATATTCCTTTTACTAGTTTTCCAAAAAATACAAGACCCCACTGGATAATCATCCACAATGGATTCAAATAAGTTTTCTACATCTTCAGGTTTCCATACATATTCTCTTTGAATATCTGGTAATAACATAGTGTGATTATTAATTCTATCTAAGACTTCAAAAATACTCATATCTTCATATTTGCTAATAGCCATTTTATTTACCTTCTTTTATTTTTTTATTTAGACTAATAAATATTAGGATTTTATTAATACTGGTTTTGGATGAATTCACTTCTATTCATTAGTCTCTATTATTATTTAACTTTTGATATATACAATCGTCTATTTTTTGTCTTTATCTATCTGTTTTTTATACCTATCCTCCTCTCAACTCCTCGTATCTAACCATTTAAATTCGCGTACCCTGTCGTTCTTCATTAAAACAGTTATAATATCAAGAGTTTTGAGGCTTTTATTCGCCATTTTTTCTTATTTTTCGTATTTTTCATAATCTTATGTAAGTGTTCATACATAAGTTTTTTAAGTTTTTGCGGTTATAATATATAACC
>CANQTQ010000042.1 GCA_947626765.1 uncultured Clostridia bacterium | reverse complement strand
TCATTTTTATATTTGTTTATTTTTAAATATTTTTGATAAATTATCTTTCAAAACACTTGAAATAGAAGTAGTTTAACTAATTTTAATTAACAATATTTAATGTTAAATATCAAGTAAACTGGAAAACTGAAAATCCTCGTGTCAGTGGTTCGATTCCACTTGAAGCCACCAAAATTAATACTTTACAAGAATTAAACCATATATCTAAATGATAGTTAGATATATGGTTTTTTATTTAACAAAACTAATTAATTTTTTTATATCTTAAGATTTTTTACTAACAGATGCATATTTTTTTAGTTTTTCATAAGCTAAGTAATTAATAGAACCAGCAGGAAAGCTACCATTTGCATCTTTCTTACCAGCAGGAACTCCAGTTAATATTTCAATACCCTCTTCAATAGTAGATATAGCATATATATGAAAATCACCTTTTTTAACAGCTTCAATAACTTCATCTGAAAGATTCAAATTATTAACATTTTGCTTTGGAATAACTACACCGTGGTTACCATCTAAGCCACGCATTTTGCATATTTGGAAAAATCCTTCTATTTTTTCATTTACACCGCCAATAGGTTGAATTTCTCCTTTTTGATTAACAGAACCAGTTACTGCCAAAGATTGATTAATTGGTATATTAGACAAACTAGAAAGAATAGCATATAACTCTGTACTAGAAGCACTATCTCCATCTACACCGCTATATAATTGTTCAAAACAAATACTAGCAGTAAGCGAAAGGGGAATATCTTGAGCAAACATTTCACCTAAATAACCACTTAAAATTAATATACCTTTTGAATGTGAAGAACCAGAAAGCTCTACCTCACGTTCAATATTAATAATACCATTTTTTCCAGTATAAGTATTAGCAGTAATTTTAACGGGCTTTCCAAAACAAAAATCACCAATGCTCATAATTGTAAGACCATTAATTTGACCAGTAACATATCCGGAAGTATCTATTAACAATGTATTTTCACGAATCATTTCCATATAACGTGAATCATATTTTTTTACTCTTTCCAATCTTTCTTTTAAAGCTTTATTAACATATTCTTCTGTTACCACCTTAGAATGACCAAGTCTTGCCCAAGTAGCAGCTTCACCAATAACTTGTGCTAAATCATTAAAACGAGTAGAAAGTTTATTTTGGTTATTAGCAATTTTAGAAGCATATTCAATAACTCTTGCAACAGCCTCTTTAGTAAGAGGTGGAAGTTCTTCTTGCATACAATAACCAGCTATAAATCTTGCTAGTTTATTCATGTTTTCCATTGTTAGTGGAGCATCATCTTCAAATTCAACTTTAATTTTAAATAGTTTTCTAAAATCAGTATCCATTGCAAGCAAGCTTTGATAAATATTTTCTTCTCCAATAATAATTACTTTTAAATCTAATGGAATAGGTTCAGGCTTTAATGAAATCATTACCATAGAAGAACGAGGGTCTGCTGTATTTTCAATACCTAATTCTTTTGTTCTTAAAGCTTTTTTCAAAGCTTCATAGCATATTCCATTAGAAAGTAAGTCAGTTGCTTGAAAAATAATGTATCCGCCATTTGCTTTATGAAGTAAACCAGGTTTTAACATTGTAAAATCAGTCTTTAAAGCGCCATAATAATTTTCATATTCTAGCTTACCAAAAATATTATGGTAAGAATAGTTAGAATCCATTATAACAGGTGCACCTTCTAAACTACTATTATCAACAAATAAATTAACTCTATAGTTAAGCCATGGTTGAGAAAGCTCTGGTTTAGATTGCTGCATATTTAGTTGCTGTTTATCATTATGGTCTTCGGTAATAAAATGAGAAATATTTTTTAAAATATCTTTTTTAATGCAATCTAAAAAATGATTTATTTTTTTATTTCTTTTATACTTAGATTTAATATAATTAATATGAGTATTTACTGTTAAAAGAGCAACATTAGATTGCCATTCTTCAATTTTTTTAGCAGATTCTCTTTCAATAGCTTTTATTTCTCCAATAGCCTCCATAATATGCTGCTGAACAATAGCAGATTTATCTTCATACTCTTTTCTAACATTTTCATCTAATTTATTAAATTCTTCTTCTGGCATAGCTTTTCCATTCATAACAGGCATCATATAAATACCAGTTTGAGAAGCTTTTACTTGAAAACCGTAATTAGAAGACTTTTCATTTAGCTTTTCCATTAAGTTATTTCTTTTATCTTCAAATTCTTGTTTAATTAAAGTTCTTTCTTTTTCAAATTCTTCATTATTAAAAGTAGATTTTATATCTACCTTAATATCATTTATAAAACGCTCCATAACATCTTGAAATTCTTTACCGCCACCAGCTGGTAAAGAAACAGCAATGGGCTCGTTCGGATTTTCAAAATTATAAATGTAACACC
The DNA here is from genome assembly GCA_947626765.1 of uncultured Clostridia bacterium. Classification (GTDB taxonomy): domain Bacteria; phylum Bacillota; class Clostridia; order TANB77; family CAG-508; genus CAG-273. The sequence goes on along the minus strand of CANQTQ010000042.1, from coordinate 7,415 downwards.
AATCTTGTGGAATTTTTTTCTTTTTAGAAATAATATTTAAATAATTTTTAGTGTACATTGTTTTTCCAACGCCACTAGGACCTTCTATATATAAATTATAGCCACGAACATCAACATTAAGACCAAATTCTAAAGCTTTAATACCTCTATCTTGACCAATACCTGTGTCAATAGGATCTAATTCTGCTGTAGATTCAAATTCAAATTGATTAGGAGAGCATACCATTTTTAAATCCTTATAATTAAGTTCATTTGTTTTTTTCATTTTATTTTTCCTCCTTGGTTTATTGGGGACAGTCCCTTTTTCCCTTTTTAGGTAATTGGGGACAGGTCACATACAATTTACTGCCTGTTTTTTGTCGCTCCATTGACGTTTGCTAATTAAGGCATTTATTAAAAAATATTTATGCAGCAAATTTAAATTTCTAATGTCATTAAAATAGCATTATCTTTATTATTATAATATTTTTTCCTAAGACCTACTTGTTTAAAATTATATTTTTTGTATAGACTAATAGCAGGTAAATTATTTTCATTTACTTCTAAAGTAATACTATTGCAAGAATGTTCTTTAGTAAAATTAATAATAAATTCTAGCAAATAAGATCCAATGCCAAGCATGCGTTTATCTTTTTTAATAACAATGTTCATAATATTTACTTCATCAACAATAGTTAAAATTCCGAGCAAATCCAATAATTTCATCATTGTTACTTTTAACTACAAAGTAGTGAGAATTTAAGTTTTGCTTATTTTCTAATTCTTGCTCTAATACAGAAACAGACCAAAAATCATCAAAATCTTGTAATAAGCAATCTTTAATTTTTTCTATATCAGAAATTTGCATTTTTGAAATTTTTATATCATTTACATTATACACTAATAATTATCTCCTTAATATTATTTTCAAAGATCATAGTTAAATTACTAATGAAGATTTTTTTCTTCTAATGCAAGTTCTGCTTGCGATTTTCTTAAATAAATAGGTGATAAAATATTAGAATTTCCGTAATTTCCATTTTTATATTTAGTATAACCAGCTTTTGCAATGCTTATACTAGATATAGTATTATGAACTTTATTAGCTAAAATTATTTTATTGTTTTTTTCAAAATGTAAATTTTGCAATAAGTCTTTATAAGAAGTAGTAGCATTACCAACAAAATAAATAGGGGAATCATCTATAGCAACTTTACTATTATTTTGTATAAAATCAAGTAATTCGTTATTATTTAAATTTAAAAATGCTAAATCATACTCCATAGTTTTAAGCTCTAAGCCATCTTTTACAACATGAAAAATGCCAGCATAGCTATTTTCATGACCACAATCTATTAGTGAACAAATATAACCATCTTGATTTAGATTATAAGCTAAACTTTCCAAAGAAGATACACCTGTTACATTTATATTTTTACAATCAACAAATGCTTTTACTGTTGAAATTCCAATTCTAACGCCAGTAAAAGATCCAGGCCCTAAACCACATACAATTAAATTTATATCATCTAAAGATAAATTGGTGCTTTTAAATGCTTCATCTATCATTGGCATTAATTTTTGAGAATGAGTTCTTTCATCTTCATTATTTAATTCTATTAAAACTTTATCATCTTCTAAAATAGCAATGCAAGCATTTGAAGAAGATGTATCAACTGCTAATATTTTCATTAAAAAGTCCTCACATAAATTTGATTTTTAAAAGTTGGTAATTTTAAGTATAAATTAAATGTTTAAAATAAATTTATATATTTATTTCCAAATGTTTCAATTTCTAATTCTCTATAATCTTCATTACTATCGTCTTTTTTAAATGTAATTTTAATATAATTAGGAGGCAAAATACTTTCAATTAATTCTCCCCATTCAATTAGACAAATTCCATTTTCAAAATATTCTTCTCCGCCCATTGCATAAAACTCGTCTATATCAGCTAAACGATATACATCAAAATGATATATAGGGCAAATTTTAGATGAATATTCATTAACAATAGTAAAAGTAGGGCTAGAAATTTCATCTTCTAGTCCAAAATATTTTAAAATACCTTGTACAAATTTTGTTTTACCGCTACCTAGTTCACCACTTAAAACTATAATATCTTTTTTTTGCAATTTTTTGGCAAGCTTAGAAGCAAATTCAATTGTATCTTGTTCACATTTAGAAATAAATTGATACATGTTTTTTCCTTTTAATAATAATTATAAGCATATTTTATATTAATAAATAAGTTTTGTAAAGAAAAAAATAACTAATTTTAGCAAAAAAATTGTTTTAAAAAATTAAATTAATTAATTATGTATAAAAAAGTATAAATAAAAGCAAAACATTGCTTTTATTTTTTTTGTATGGTAAAATTTGGTTTAGATGATTGCTACAATTCACGGTTAATTATAAATTTTAGAGTAGCCACTTGCTTCTTAATATATGTTTTTTCGTGCTTTAGCCCTAGAAAAAACATATATTAAACTTTGGGCGCGTGGCGGATAATTTTATGGTTGTGAATAGTAACAGATAGTTGCAAGAAAGGATAATACAAAAAAAGTGGACAGAAAACAATATATTCGTAACTTTAGCATTATTGCTCATATAGATCATGGAAAATCTACTTTAGCAGATAGATTAATTGAAATGACAGGTGTGCTTTCTAAAAGAGAAATGGAAAGTCAAGTTTTAGACAACATGGACATTGAAAGAGAACGTGGAATTACAATAAAAGCACAAGCAGTTCGTATGAAATATAAAGCAAAAGATGGAAAAGAATATGAACTTAATTTAATAGATACCCCAGGACATGTAGACTTTAATTATGAAGTATCAAGAAGTTTAGCAGCATGCGATGGAGCAGTTTTAGTAGTAGATAGTAGTCAAGGTGTAGAAGCACAAACGCTTGCAAATGTATATTTGGCATTAGATAATAACTTGGAAATTTTGCCAGTTATAAATAAAATAGATTTGCCAAATGCAAGACCAGAAGAAGTAAAAAAAGAAATAGAAGATATTATAGGTATTCCAGCAGATAATGCACCTTGTATTTCAGCAAAGTCTGGTTTAAATGTAGATGAAGTTTTAGAAAGAATTGTAACAGACCTTCCTGCACCAACAGGAGATGAAAATGCTCCACTAAAAGCATTAATATTTGACTCTATTTATGATAATTATAAAGGTGCTATTGCTTATGTTAGAATTAAAGATGGTACTGTAAGGGCAGGCCAAGAAATGGAATTTATGTCTAGCAAAACTAGCTTTACAATTACAGAAGTAGGCTATTTTGAACCTGGAAGATATCAAGAAGCGGAAGAACTAAAAGCTGGAGAGGTTGGCTATATTGCTGCTAGCATAAAAAACTTATCAGATGTACATGTTGGAGATACAATTACTCTAAAAGAAAATCCAGCACCTGAGGCACTACCAGGATATAAAAAAGTAAATCCAATGGTGTATTGTGGAATTTACCCTATTGATGGCGGAGACTATGAAAACCTAAAAGTAGCTTTAGAAAAACTAAAATTAAACGATGCCGCTTTAGAATATGAACCAGAAACCTCTGGAGCATTAGGTTCAGGATTTCGCTGTGGATTTTTAGGATTATTACATTTAGAAATTATAGAAGAAAGACTAGATAGAGAATTTGACTTAAGCTTAATTACAACATCTCCATCTGTTATTTATAAAGTACATAAAACAAACGGAGAAGTAATAGAACTTTATAATCCATCTGAAATGCCATCTACAAGTGAAATTGCATATATGGAAGAACCTGTAGTAAAAGCAGAAATTATAACACCAAAAGATTATGTTGGTGGAATAATGGAAATTTGCCAAAACAGGCGTGGAAATTATATAGACATGAAATATTTAGATGAAACTAGAGTTACTTTAGAATATGAATTACCATTAAATGAAATTATTTATGACTTTTTTGATAGTTTAAAATCAAAAACAAAAGGTTATGCATCTTTTGATTATGAAGTAAAAGGATATCAAAGAGCAGACCTAGTAAAACTAGATATTTGGGTAAATGGTGAAGGAGTAGATGCACTTTCATTTATTGTACACAAAGATAAAAGCTATGAAAAAGGCAAAAAAATGGTAGAAAAATTAAAAGAAGTAATTCCAAGGCAACTATTTGTTATTCCTTTGCAAGCTGTAATAGGCGGAAAAATTATAGCAAGAGAAACTATTTCTGCTATGAGAAAAGACGTTTTAGCAAAATGCTATGGAGGAGATATTACTAGAAAGAAAAAATTATTAGAAAAGCAAAAACGAGGAAAGAAGAAAATGAGACAAATAGGAAATGTAGAAATACCACAAGAAGCATTTTTATCTGTATTAAAATTAGACGAAGAATAAAAAAGCACATCCATTGCTTTCCCTCCTTAAAAAGTATAAAAACATTATAACATAAAAATAAATAGAAAACAAGAAAGGTTAAAAATAAATGGAAAACGAAGAATATCAAGATAGAATAGAAGGCAGAAATGCAGTAATTGAACTTTTAGAATCTGGCAGAGATATAAATAAAATACTAATTGCAAAAGGCGAAAGACATGGTTCAATTAACAAAATTATAGCAATGGCAAAAGAAAGAAAAATATTATTAAGTGAAATAGAAAGAAATAAACTAAATCAAATAGCAGAATCGCAAAACCATCAAGGAGTAATTGCAATAGTTCCACCATTTAATTATTGCGAAGTTGAAGATATTTTAGAATTAGCAAAACAAAAACAAGAAATGCCATTTATATTATTATTAGATGAAATAGAAGATCCACATAATTTGGGTTCTATTATAAGAACAGCAGAAACAGCAGGCGTACATGGCATTATTATTCCTAAAAGAAGAGCGGCATCAGTAAATAGTACAGTTAGCAAGGTATCTGCAGGTGCAGTAGAGTACATGAAAATTGCAAGAGTAAATAATCTAAACGAAACAATACATTATTTAAAAAAGCAAGGGCTTTGGATTTGTGGAACAGATATGAATACAGATGTAATATATACTAAACAAGATTACAAAATACCACTTGCAATCGTTATTGGAAGTGAAGGATTTGGAATGAATAGATTAGTTAAAGAAAACTGTGATTTTTTAGTTAAAATTCCAATGAAGGGAAGAATAACTTCTTTGAATGCTTCTGTTTCAGCAGGAATTATAATGTATGAAGTATTAAGACAAAGAAAAGAATTATAATTGTGTGTATTAAGATCGAGAAAGAAATTATAATGCATGAAATATTAGACAAAGCAAAAAAATATACTGTATGAAATATTAAGTCAAAGCAAAAAAATATAATGTATGAAATATTAAGTCGAATAAAGAAATTATAATATACGTATTAAAAAAGTAAAAAAATATATATATAAATTTAAACTTATGATATAATTGTTTTATGAAAATGGAAGGAGAAACAAAAATGAAAGGTAAAAAAATAATTATAACTTTAGTAATTACTATAGTATTATTAATTGTACTAGGACTTGGAACAGTAGTAGCACTTTATTTTACAACAGATATTTTTAAAACAAATGAGCAAATATTTTGGAAATACTTTTCCGAAAATAGTAAAATAGTATCCATACTTAATAATGAAAATGTAAAATTACAAAATGATCTAAAGAGCCAAAATTCTTATACTTCTACAGGAGACCTTTCAATATCTACACAAATAGGAGTATCAGATCCTACAGAAATTAATTTTACAACAAGCTCTAGACATGATGTAAGTACTGGTAGAACATATGCAGATACTATATTAAAAAAAGAAGATAAAGATTTACTAAAAATTTCATATATTAATAGTAATAATGTATATTCGATTAAATGTGAAGATATATATCAGTATTACATTGGTTTTAGAAATGAAAATTTAAAACAATTTTTTAAAGCATTAGGAATGAGCGAAGAACAAACTACAGCTATACCAGATAGCCTTGACTTTGAATCCTTAAGCTTAAATTCAAAAGTAGATGACAGCATTTTACAGCATATAGGTAAAACATACTCTAGTATAATTCTACAAAACATACCAAAAGAAAGTTATCAAAAATTAGGAAAAGAAACAATTACAGCTAATGGAACTAACTATGAAGCAAATAAATATTCACTTACACTAACAGCAGATACATTAGAAAAAATTATTGTAGAATGTCTTACACAATTAAAAAGTGATGAAACTACACTTACATATATTACTGAAAACTTTTTAAATCCATTATTAACAATAAATTTAGGACATGAACCTACAAATGAAGAGATTATATCTGCAATAGACAGCATAATTGAAGATATGAATACTGACAGCACAGATAACGTAGTAACAATTACAGTATATGAACAAGGTGGAAAAACTATTAAAACAATATTAGATTTTGAAAACCTAGAAAAACTTACAATTGATTTATCACAAAATCAATTTACATTATTAATATCAGAATACAGCAATGAAGAATATAATGATTTATCTACTTCAGAAACGCAAATAACATTTACTAAAATACCAGGGCAGGATATTTCAAACTCTATAGAAATATTGCCTGATATAAATAATCCCGATAACATTATTACAATACTAGCAACTATAGGAAACACACAAAACGGAACAGCCAATAACTCTTATTCTATATCTATAGAAAGTATTCTAAATGATGCTAATACAATACAAGAAATTAATTATAACACACAAATATCTGTTACAGATCAAGTTGAAGAAATTATGGAGCTTAAAGATGATAACTCAGTAATAATAAACAACTATCCATTAGATCAATTAACAACATTTTTTAGCGGAATCTTAGTTAAAGCAGGTCAAGTATTTAATAATGTAGCACAACAATTAGAATCAGAAATAAATGCATTTGTAATGCCAATATATAGTATTGGTATATAAATTAATATATAGTGTTGATATACAAATTTGTTAAATTAAATATGCAAAAAGAATACAATTACATATAAAATTATATATAAAAAGGATACAATTATTATTGTATTCTTTTTTAATATTGTATTTCCTTTTTTAATTTTATAGAAAAGTTAGAGCATTTTATAAAATAGGCTAATTAATATAATTTGTATTAATTTTAAACAAAATACAATTATTTTCAACATTTTTAAATAGCAAATTTACCTACAAAATAGCCAGATTCCAGATTGGTAAAAATTTCTTTGAAAAAAATTAAAACTTTTTTAAAAAATGTGTTGACTTTAATTTTCTAGTATGTTAAAATAAATAATGTCGTCAGCGAAAAACACTTGCTGATGACATTTAAAAGCACATTGAAAAGTAAACAATAAACCTTTGAAAAACCAATAAAAAAATAGAAGAAAACTATTAAAAAAAATTGAAGTGAGAAAAAAACTCACAGCCAGAAAATAATTAAGAGTCAAAAAACTCAAAAAGAGAAGTTAATTT
>CANQTQ010000041.1 GCA_947626765.1 uncultured Clostridia bacterium | reverse complement strand
ATATTTGAATAATTAAAATAATATATTAAGAAATGGAGATGGTATTATGAATGAGTTAGACAAAACAAATAAGTTATTTGAAGATATTAAGCATGTTGACGAAAATAGTGTTGAATTTTGGTATGCCAGGGAGCTGCAAATTGTTTTAAATTACAAAGAATGGAGAAAATTTGATGGCGTAATTGAAAAAGCAAAAACAGCCTGTGAAAATAGTGATATAAATGTATTTGAACATTTTGTCGGCGCCGACAAGTTGTCAAAACGTGCTAACAATGCAGAAGTTGTAATTAAAGATTATAAATTATCTCGTTATGCTTGTTATTTAATAGCACAAAATGGAGATTCTAGAAAAAATGTAATTGCTCTTGCACAAACATATTTTGCAGTTCAAACAAGAAAACAAGAAATAACTGAAAAAGAATATACTATGCTAACAGAAGATGAAAAGAGATTTTATCAAAGAGATTTAACAAGAAAAGGAAACTATTCACTTAATCAAGCTGCAAAAAAGGCAGGAGTAAAAAATTTTGACAAATTCCATAATAGCGGATATAAAGGCTTATATAATGGTGAAACAGCTGATGATATTGCAAAAAGAAAAGGATTAAGATATAGGGAAGATATTTTAGACAATATGGGGAGTGAAGAACTTGCAGCAAATCTTTTTAGAATTACACAGACCGAATCAAGATTAAAAAGAGATAAAATCGATACTGAAAAGAAAGCTTGTGATACTCATAATAAGATTGGAAAAATAGTTAGAAAAGCAATTAAACAAGCTGGACGGAACCATGCCAGAAGATTTGCCTACTCCACAAAAAAGTTTAAAACAATTAGAGAAAGAAAATAAAAAGACATTTATTATAAAATAATTATTTTAAGGAAGCTTTGTGCCTCCTATTTATGTTGTTCTATCATAATATTTCCTACTTCATCTGTTCTATATATTGTACTTCCTATGTTTTTTAAATTGTTTAAAGTAGTTTGACTTGGATGTCCATAGGAGTTATCTTTTCCTACTGATATTATTGCTAATTCTGGTGCCGTTTTATTTAAAAAGTTTAAACTGCTGCTTGTATCTGATCCATGGTGTGCTACTTTTAATATATTTATCTTTTCTAATTCTAATTTATTTTCTATTTCTTCTTCTGCATCTCCTGTAAATAAATATGAAAGATTTTCAAAGTTCATTTGTATAACAATTGAAGATAAATTTAAATTGTTTTTGTCATTTCCTACTGCTAATACTTTACAGTTTGCCTCTCCTATTTTAAAGCTATCTCCTACTTTTGGTGTTTCTATTTTTAGATTTTTATTTGCTACTGCATCTAGTACATCTTCAAATGTTTTAGTATTAGTTTGCACTTTGGGCATATAAATAGTGCCTATTTCAAAATTTTTAATAATATCATCTAACCCTCCAATGTGATCTTCATGAGGGTGTGTTCCTATTAAATAATCTATTTTTTCTATTTGTAATTCTTGCAAGTTTTTAACTAATAAATCTCCATCTTCGTTATTTCCGGCATCTATTAGCATAGTTTCATTTTCATTTTGTATTAACATGCTATCTGCTTGCCCAACATCAAAAAAATACACTTTTAAATTTTCATTATTTTCAGAAATAAAGTCTTTTGTTATTTTTTTGCCTGTTTTTATAGTAACATTATTTAAATTTTCCATAGAAACTACATTTATAGTTTCTTTTTCGGCAAATATTCCATAAAAGTCAATGCCTAAAGCAGATATAATAATAACTATTATTGCAAAAATTAAATATATTATAGAATTAGATTTTTTCCTTCTCCTACTCATTTTTTCTTTAGTTTCTAATAAATGAAACTATTTCTCCTTTTAATATTTTATATATTAAGAGCCTATTTTTATACATCTTAATATCTTATATATTGGGCTTATTTCCATATAACTTAATATTTTATACATTAAGCTTATTTCCATACATCTTTCATTTTTTCTTCAATTCGTTTTTCTATATCATTTGAAGTATCTATCTTATATGCTCCGTTTTCCCACTTTAATATACTTCCTTCTTTAATATCTTCTGGCAAATCTGATATAGAAATATTCTTCATCTTTCCATTTTTTCTATTTTCGCATACTGCAATGCTTCCTTCTATTCTGTCTACTACTAATGTTTCTTCCATTTTTTCTAACCTTTCCGATAATTCTTTAATAAAATCTTGCAACCAGTTTATTGCACCTTTTCCTATTTCTAAATTAAAATCTTTTCTTTCCATAATGGCAGTTTCCTTTCATTTAAAATTTACTGCCCCCAATTTTTTAATCTTTCTTTACTCTTTAAGAGACCTTTCTTTATTTTTTAAATATATGTTCCAAATTTTTTAAGGATATATCATAAACTTTTTAAATATATGTCCCAAAAGCGACAAACTGTCGCTTTAACAAACGTCCCAAATGCGACATTTTACTGTTACTACTTTGTTAGCATATTCATCTATCAAGTAGTTTATTTTAAAGGTTTCTTCATCTTTTGCTTTTAGTTTATGTTTGCTTAAATTTACTAATACTTCATCAGATAAATTCATTCCTAATGGCAAGGTTTGGTTAAAATTATCATAAAAAATTATATTAGAATAATACAAAATCGGCATATTTTCTTTTAAGTTTATTTTATATAAATAAATTTCATCTGTATTTTTAATTTCTTCTACAGTTTTTATTTGATCTAAGTGAAATATATTTAAATTATTTAGTTCTATTTCTTTTGTATCTGAAATATAAATTGGTATTTCGTAAGGAGATGAAATTTTGCAAAATGCCTCATTGATTAAGTTTAAATAATTTCTTAAATTGTCTATGTATACACTAAATTCAGTATTTTGAGTAATGGCTAGTATATTATATTTGTCTTTTTCAGTTTCTCTATGTTTTTGATTATTTATTACTTTAATTTTTGTTTTATCATCATAAATAGCACCAAATATGTTAAAATCTTTTGTTTTTATATATTCAATGTCTTTTTCATAGTCCTTTTTTAGCCTATTTAGTTCTTGTTCTAGCAAGTCTTTTTGGGCTTTTGTTAATTCATTACTTTTAGTAGAATTTAAGATTTGGCAAGAATTAATAGCATATTTTACTGCAAATATTGCGTCTGTTTCATTTTTAGAAAGCTTTCTTCTTTGAAGTTCATCTACAATTTTTCCTAAATCTTCAATATCTAATTCATAATCAAATGTTTTTTCTATTTTTTCTTTACTTTGTTCTTCTTCTCCTTCATTTAAGCTAGGTAGTTCGTCTTTATTAGTAAATTTCCAAAATTCAAAAATACTTTTTTTATGCATTTCTATTTCATTTAAATATATATTAGCATTTTTAATTTTTCTTTCTAAATTTACTTTTTTAAGTTCTAAAGCAGTATTATCTAATTTTAAATTTTTTAATACTTTTCTTCTTCCATCTAGTTTAGTGCAAACCTCAATTAAATCTTCTATTGTATATTGTTTTGTATCTAATTCAAGTTTATTAATTATTTCTTCTTTGCTTTTTTGTTTTTCTACTTTTTCATGCTTTTTTACTCTATATTTATTAATGTTTTGAAATTCTTTTTTTCTATTAGAAAAGTAATATTTTACTTTTCCAAAAAATGTTTTTTTGCATTCTAAGAAAGTAGCAATTTGGCGTTGTTTTGCTAAATAATCTTCTGTTTGCTGTTCTACAGTTTCTTTTAGAGTTTGCACTTTTTCTTGTTCTTCTTTTATTTTTTTGTCTTCTAATCCTACTAATAGCTTTTTTTGTGCTACTTCATTTTGAATAAATGCTAATAAATTAGAATAATTTATTAGTGTTTCTTTATTATTAGAAATATACGCAAAATCTAGCTCACCTGCATCATTTATTTTTGTTTTAAATAAATAGTCTTCTGGTAAGCCAGTAGCTAGAATAAATAAGGCTTTAATTAATTTGTAAAAATCTGTTGCTTCTTCTTTTGAGCTTAGGGTTATAACATAAGTGCTTTGTATTTTTTCATAGACTCTAGCTTTTCCAACTATTTTAAGCTGCATTTTATTTTTTGAATTATATACTTCAAAAATACTTGGCCAGTCTTTAGTAAAATACCATAAATAATTTTCTAAATCTGCAATTTGGCTTTTAACTAAAAAGCTTCCAGCATATTCTTCATGGCTGATTGGAACATATATAAGAGCTTTTTTCCTTGATTTTTTAGCCTGTATTTTCTTTTTTATTAAATAAAATAATGCTGCATTGTTATATTCATTTGTTGGAACTAACATGAAATATTTGTCTGATACATCTGAATAATATATTTGCCAAATATAATTGTTTGCATATTTTACTTCATATGGTATTTGTTCTTTTAGTTTTTCTTGTTCTTCTTCAATTTGTTTAATTTGTTCAATTTCTGTGTTATTAAGCATGCTAAGAAAAGTGGTAAAATATTCTAAGTTTTCCTCTGTTTTAGAGTCTAAATATCTTCCAATTGGCAAAGCTAATTTATATTTTTCACTTAAATTTGTTAATCTATCTGTTGGAGTTAAAAGAATTTGAATATCAGCTACATCTACATATTTGTATACTTTGTAGCTCATATCATCGTAAGATTTTAATGGTCTAAAAGAAAAAGGAGTACTTTCCTTTAAAAATGTTGGGATTCTTTCTAAGTTTAATCCAATATATTCTAATTTTTCCTTTAATTTTTCTTTATCTTCTGCAATATTTTTAGGCATTTTTGCCCTCCTAAGATTAATTTCGTTTTAAGTATATCACAAGGTAATTTATATTTGCAATGTTTACATATAAAATTAAAAATTTTAGTTAGTAATTTATAGTTAGCCTGCTTAAATAGTACTAGTTTTCTTGTTTTTCAAATTGCCCGTTGCAGTAGTAGGCTTCAAAGAAGAAAAGTCAGAACGGGACCTCTCAAAACTGCGAAAAATAGTACTATTTAAGCTTTAATTTAATTATAATTATTATCTTACATAATTTTCAATTTCTTTTTTAATTTTTTCTATAAAATCATTTAATTGCATTTGTCCAATGTCGCCTTCTTTTCTAGAGCGAACCCCTACAGCATTTGCTTCTACTTCTTTATCTCCTAAAATTAGCATATATGGTATTTTTTGAAGCTGTGCTTCACGAATTTTATATCCTATTTTTTCTTGTCTATCATCTACTTCTACTCTAATACCTGCTTTTTCTAGTTCTTCACTTATTTTTTCAGCATATTCTTTATGGCTATCAGCGATTGGAAGCAATCTTACTTGTACTGGTGCAAGCCAAGTTGGAAAAGCACCTGCAAAATGTTCTGTTAAAATACCAATAAATCTTTCAAAAGAACCAAATAAGGCTCTATGTATCATAATTGGTGTTTTCTTTTCTCCATCTGAATCTATATATGATAAGTTAAAGCGAAGTGGTAATTGGAAGTCTACTTGTATAGTTCCCATTTGCCATTCTCTACCTAAGCAATCTTTCATTTTAATATCAATTTTTGGTCCGTAGAAAGCTCCATCTCCTTCATTTATACGATAGTTATCTTTTCCACAAATTTCATCTAGTACTGCTCTTAAGTCGTCTTCTGCTTTGTTCCATAAGCTTAATTCTCCCATGTAATCGTCTGGTCTAGTAGATAGTGTTAAAATAAAGTCTAATCCAAAAATATTATATAATTTTTTAGCAATTTCTAGAATTTCTTTAATTTCATCTTTTATTTGAGATTCCATAACATAGTTATGAGAATCGTCTTGTCTAAACATTCTTACTCTAAATAACCCATTTAGTTGTCCTGATTTTTCATTACGATGAATTACATCTATATCACAAAAACGAAGTGGTAACTCTTTATAACTTCTTAATTTTGTTTGATATATTTTAATAGAGTTTGGGCAGTTCATTGGTTTTAGAGCTTGCTCATTTCCATCTGCATCTGTTAAAACAAACATGTCTTCTTTGTAGTGATCCCAGTGTCCTGAAGTTTTCCATAAACTGCTGCTATTTAATTGTGGAGCAGAAAATTCTTGATAACCTCTTTTTTTATGTTCTTTTCTCCAAAGGTCTATTAAAACATTCATCATTGTAAATCCTTTTGGTAGCCAGTATGCCATTCCAGGTGCTGTTTCGTCAAAGAAGAATAAATCTAATTCTTTACCTAGTTTACGGTGATCTCTTTTTTTAGCTTCTTCTAGCATATTTAAATATTCATCTAACATGCTTGCTTTTGGAAATGAAATACCATAAATTCTTTGAAGAGTTTGTTTTGTTTCGTCTCCTCTCCAATATGCAGATGATGAGTTTAATAGTTTAAATGCTTTAATCATTCCTGTACTTAAAATGTGTGGGCCTGCGCATAATTCTTTAAATTCACCTTGGTCATAAAAACTAATTTCTTCACCTTGTGGTAATTCTTCAATTAATTCTACTTTATATGGCTCTTTTCTTTCCTTCATAAGTTTAATAGCTTCATCTTTTGGAAGAGTATATCTTGTTATTTCTAAGTTTTCTTTAACAATTTTTTTCATTTCTTCTTCTATTTTTAATAAGTCTTCTTCTGAAAATGGTTTTTCTACATCAAAATCATAGTAAAAGCCATTTTCAATAGCAGGTCCTATTGTAAGTTTTACGCTATCTCCATAAATTCTTTTAATAGCTTGTGCCATAATATGTGAAGTTGTATGCCAGTAAGCCTTTTTTCCATCTTCATCATCAAAAGTTAAAATTTCTAATTTGCAGTTTTGGTTAATTACTGTACGTAAATCTTTTACTTCTCCATCTACTTTTCCAACTAAAGCATTTCTTGCTAAGCCTTCACTAATTTTCTTAGCAATCTCTAATATTGTTAAGCCTTCTTCTACCTCTAACTCTGAATTATCTTTTAATTTAATTTTTAACATACCTTTTCTCCTTTCTTTTTGTCGCGGTTTTGGGACGTTTGTTAAAGCGACACTTTGTCGTTTTTGGGACATATGTTTATCTCTATGTTTCTTTAACATGTGTCCTGTAAGTGACACTATATCGTTTTAATAAACGACCCAACTGCGACAACAAAAAACTCCTCTTAACCAATTGCTTGATTAAAAGGAGTGTATTAATGCACGGTTCCATCCTATTTTTAACTTAATTAATTCTTTAACGCAGAAATACGTCTAGCTTTTTACTAGAAACAATGAGGTAGTTATTTCAAATCTGTTTTTTGTAATTAGCTTTCAGCCAGTGGCTAATTTTCTCTTTCCATAACCTCGATTTTACTTTTTCTCATTTTCGTTTTTTTATGTTTAACTAACAGTAATTATACTAGCTTTTTTATTTGTAGTCAATACATTAATTTGCATTTTTTTCTTTATTTTTGCTTTATTTTTTGGTTAATATTTTTAAAAGTTTTGCAATAAACTTAGTTTTTTTATACATTTTATAAGGCAAGAAAAATATAGTATGTTTGTAAAAACCTTATAGATTTCTAGTTACAAATTCCAAATTGCTGGGCGGAAAGTTGTAACATTATCTCCTCCTCCTTTAGCGCTAGCTACTGTACTATTATTCCAGTAGTTCCCACTAGAGAACCCAAATACCCCATTACACCTGACTAACACTACATCATTCGCGTTAGGATTATAGTTTTGTTTTCCTCCAAACCATCCACCTGTTTCCGATAATGCCATTCCTTTGGTATTTTCTTTTGTAATGCTTTCCGATAATGTTTCTACATATCTAGTGGTTTTATTTTTTATTAAATTATCTCTACATGTTGCATTGCTTGACTCTACTTTTAATCCTGTTTCAGTACTACATGACGTAAATGTATATGTCATTTTTCCAAAGTCCATTACTCCTGTTAGATTTCCTGTTGTTGTTGTATAGTCTCTATCATCTACTGTCACTTTTGGACCTGTATGTGTTGTTTCTGATGTTACGGCTCCACTTGCACTTATTGCTAAATATGCTACTGCTCCCCAATCCTTATTTAGGGCTAAGTGTGGGTCTAATCCATCTGTTCCTAATGAGCTTCCTCCCATATCTAAATCTTTGCAAACATCATAAGCTTCTGATACTGTTATGTTTGTCCATGTTGTTGTTCCTGACTTTATTTCTATATTTGCTTTTGATACTGTCGGCAATAATAGTATTATCAATACTATTACAGCTAGTATTTGTTTTTTAGTTTTCATTTCTTTCTTTTTTTGTATAAGTTCCTTTTTTCTTATACAAGTCTCCTTCCTTAAAAATTTTATAGTTTTATATTTTTAATTAGGAATGTTCCAAATAGCTGGGCGAAAAGTTGCATTTATGTCTCTTCCTCCCTTGGCACTTGAAACAGTTGAGTTACTTCTATATTCCCCATTACCGAACCCAAGGATTCCGCGAATATCTAACTAACATCACATCATCTTTATTAGGTTTCCAGTCTGCAGTACTTTTAAACCATCCACCTGTTTCCGATAGTGCCATTCCTTTGCTATTTTCTTTTGTAAGACTATCCGGTAATGTTTCTACATATCTAGTGGTTTTATTTTTTATTAAATTATCTCTACATGTTGCATTGCTTGACTCTACTTCTAATCCTGTTTCAGTACTACATGACGTAAATGTCCATCTTGTTTTTCCAAAGTCCATTACTCCTGTTAAATTTCCTGTTGTTGTTGTATATTCTCTATCATCTACTGTCACCTTTGGACCTGTATTGGTTGTTCCTGATGTTACGGCTCCACTTGCACTTATTGCTAAATATGCTACTGTTCCCCAATCCTTATTTAGGGCTAAGTGTGGGTCTAATCTATCTGTTCCTAATGAGCTTCCTTCCATATCTAACTCTCTACAAGCGTCATAAGCTTCTGATACTGTTATGTTTGTCCATGTTGTTGTTCCTGGCTTTATTTCCATATTTGCTTTTGATATTGTTGGTATTAATAGTATTAACAATACTATTATTCCAACTATTAATTGCTTTTTACTTTTCATATTTTTCTTTTTTTGTATAAGTTTCTTTTTTCTTATACAAGTCTCCTCCCTTAAAAATTTTATAATTTTATATTTTTATCTTAATTTTAGTTATCAAGGCTTCCACTTGGTTCATATTTGCTCATCCATATTCCTTTTAGTTCTTTTCCATCCGATGTTGTAAATCCTGGGTGTACTATATAGCCTTCTGGTAATTTTGTTCCGAATTTTTCGGTATCTAATGGTTTATTTTCTGTATCTATATATATTACATTTATTGTTCTTCCTGTATCTTGCCCTGAATCATGTATTTTGTATGCATATCTTGGTATCCATACCCACCATGTTTCTTGGTTATTTGCTGTGCATTTTACATTTGCCCAGATTTTCTTTGAATAGTCGTACCATTTATTATCTTTATTTATTGTATTTAATTCTTCTTTTTTATATTGTACATCTTTAAAGCTTTCTGTTACTGTTCCATCTGGATTTGTTGTTTTTTCATATAACTCTATATAAGTATTATCTTCATTAAAGCCGCTCATATCTGGTACTATTCCTTTATTACTTGGTATTAATGGTGCATAACTTGGCTCGTATTTGCTCATCCATATTCCTTTTAGCTCTTTTCCATCTGATGTTGTAAATCCTGGGTGTACTATATAGCCTTCTGGTAATTTCGTTCCAAATTTTTCTGTATCTAATGGTTTATTTTTCGTATCTATATATATTACGTCTATTGCTCTTCCTGTATCTTGTCCTGAATCATGTATTTTATATGCATATCTTGGTATCCATACCCACCATGATTCTTGTTTTTCTCCATTTTCTGCCTTTATTTCTGTTTTTATATTTGCCCATATTTTCTTTGAATAGTTGTACCACTTGTTTCCGTTATTTATTGTATTTAAGTTTGTCCCTTTTAATGGTACTTCTTCAAATCCTGTTCCATTATATAGTTCTATATATGTGTTTTCTTCATTAAAGCCACTCATATCTGGCACTATTCCTTTATTGCTTGGTATTAATGGTGCATAACTTGGCTCATATTTGCTCATCCATATTCCTTTTAGCTTATTTCCATCTGATGTTTCAAATGCTGGGTGTACTATATAGCCTTCTGGTAATTTTTTGCTTCCTTCATCTAATTTTGGGTCTAATAGTTTATCATCTAATCCTATATATAATACATCTATTGTTTTTTCTGCATCATTTATTTTATATGCATATCTTGGTATCCATACCCACCATGTTTCTTGTTTTTCTCCATTTTCTCCTGTTATTTCTGTTCTTACATTTGCCCACATCTTTTTTTCTGCTCCATAATCGTGAAGTGTATATGTTTTTGCTCCTTCTGTTATTGTGTTCTTTTCTCCTTCTTCTATATATTTTGAAGCTACCACTTCTTTTGTTTCTACTTCTTCTGAATTTGTTCCTGTTGATGAGTAATATACCATATACGTTTTATTTGCACTAAATCCTTTTAAGTTTGGTGCATAATACCATAAATCTCCTACTTGTATTGCTTCTGATTCTTGTTGTATGGAGTCTTTTGAGCCTCCTACTAAACTTCCTCCTCCTGAAGAGTTTCCTCCTTTTTCATGTATTGCACATTCGTAACTATGATATACTTTTCCTCCTATTTTTGTTTGTGGTATTTTAAATACGGTATCTGTTTCTTCATCATATATATATGTGTTTTCTTTGCCATTGCCGTGTTTCTTTATCTAATACATATATTCCGTCTACATTTCCTTCTTCATCTAATAAGCTATCAAATTCTTCTACATCATAGTCATTTGGGCTTTTGTCTTCTGGCATTCCTTCTCTTACATATAGTATTTCTTTCTTTAATGTATCTTGTACTTCATACTCTTCTGATGCTAAATTAAATTCAGTACTAAATAGTTCTGTACTTACCCCGTCTACTAATACTGATGTTAAGTCTTGCACTTTTTTCATATCTACATTTTGCTTTATTTCTTGCATCTCTGTTGCAAATGCTGCTAATTGTGCTTTTGCTATTATTCCATCTTCTCCTAGTACTGTTGTTATTGTTATTCCCGCTAATATTAGTAAAACTATTATTGTTACTACTAATGCTATTAATGTTATGCCTTTTTCTTTTTGTTGTTTTTTCAACTTATTTCCACCTCCACGTTATTTTTGTTTTTATTTAATATTAAAATATTAATATCTAAGAAATTATTTAGTTTTGCTCTTGCTAAAGTGAGGTATGAATTTATTTTATTAAAAATTTTCTGGCTTAAAAAGCACAAAAAACAACAAGTAAAACCTAATTTATAGGCTTTATTTGTTGTTTTATTTATTTTATATTTACTTATTATATTATTTGTTACTAAGTTATTTTTGTTTATTAAGCTACTGTTTACTAAGCTACTAACTGTAGCTATATTACTATTTTCTAAACTATAGCTCTCTCTCTCTCTCTCTCTCTCTCT
>CANQTQ010000040.1 GCA_947626765.1 uncultured Clostridia bacterium | reverse complement strand
AGTTTTTGTTACAGAAATATTACGTACAACTGGCTTTCATAAATTTTCTTTGTTAAAACTATTATCTAGTAACTAAAAAGTAGTTGATATTTTAATATTAATTTAAAATTAACTATTTTTTGTTTAAGTTAACTCCTATAATTCCACCTATCATTCCACATATTACACTTGCACATATTATTATAATAGAATTTATATTAATTGAAAAACTTGCAAAGTATATGCTAGAGCATAGATACAGTAGTAATATATATATAAGTCCAACTAATGAGCCATTTAATAAACCATTTTTTCTAATTTTAATAGTACTAATAGTACTTCCTATAAAAATGCTAATTCCTGCAATAACTGTAACTACTGGAACCATTGTAGTTTCAGATAAACTAGTATATGCAAGTAACATTGCAAAAATTAATAATAAGATTAATGAAAGTACAATAGCTAAAATAGAACCTTTTAATATTCTTATTGTATTCTTCTTTAGTTCACTTTCTTCTGCATAAATATTTTGCTTTATTATATTTTCTTTTTCCATTTTCCACCTCAAACATTTTTTTATATATTTATGCTAATGAAGTAATTTTTAGAATAAAATATTTTTAGTTTGTTTGAGTATTATTAGTAACTTCACTATTTGTGTTTTCATTATTTTTTACATATGTCTTTATATATTCTATTACATTTAATTGTTGTGAGTCTGTAGTCATATAATATGTTGTTTCTCCAGATGAAGTAATAGAATAAAATGAAGTTAGAACACTCTGTATTAATTGTTTACCATCACTATCTATTAATCCATAGAAATTCCCACTTTTTACTATAATTCCTTCATATTGTGGAATTAGTAATATACTATTTGCATTTTGGTTTCCAGATGTTTTGCCTCCAACATCACAGCCTAAACTATCATAAATAAGTTCTGTAAGTTTTCTACCAGTTTTATCAAATAAACACCATTTATTATTTTGTCTAACTGGTATACATTTGTTATATAATAAATATTGATTTTCAATATCTGCATTGTATGTTGAATTATTTACCCCAATTTGATCATATTCTAAGTAAACAACAATACTTTGATTAGAATTAATAACACCATATTTATTGTTATTTTTTACTAAATATAATCCACTATCTTTATCTATTTGCTTAATATCATCATACTCTGGACTAATTTTCGTAGTAGCATTAGATAGCATAATTCCCATTTTATTTTCAAGTGTTGTTACTATAAATTCTTGTGTACTTTCTATAAATTTAATTTTTGAATATTTAGTTCCTAAAATTTCGCTTCCATTTATATTGTTAACACCATAATGTCCATCTGCATTTTTAACAATAATCATATTATATAATAAAGCTTTTTGGTTACTAAAATATGCATCTCTATCTGAAATTCCAGCATTTTGAAAACGTGCTGTATAATAGTTTACTAAATATGGTAAAGTATAAATAGTTACTGTATTTGTTTGAGTATCATATGACATTGCAATATTAAATGCTAGTTCTGCACCTTCTAATGTTGTGCATAATTGATTATTAATTATTTTTATTGGTTCATCTATTTCATAGTATTCTGTATCGTTGCCGTTTTCTAATACAATTTTATAAATTTTGTTGGAGTCTAAACTAAATGTTGCTATTTCATTTGCACTTTCTACATAGCATTTAGTGGTATCTTCTGTATATTGTTTGTAGCCTCCGTTAGATGATTCATAACCTACATACTCTGCAAATGCACGAATTGGTACATATATTTTTTCTCCTTCAAATATAAGTACATCTTTTAATTTATTATTTGCTACACCATCTAAATTAATTTTAAGCTCAGTAGATTGAATATAATAAATTAATCCAACTAAAGAAATGCATATAACTAGTAATAGCGCTATAATAACTCCTATTATTATCATTATTTTTTTTGTTTTTGCTTGGTTTTCTTTGTTTTCATAATTGTTTCCACCAATAAAATCATCCATTTTATTTTCTCCATTCTTTTGTAGATTATTTTTCATAGCCATATTTTTTATAAAACTCATTTTTAAAGTTTAATAAATTGTCATTTTCTATTTCTATTCTAACCCTTTCCATTAATTTAGTCAAGAACCTTAAGTTATGAATTGATAATAATCTAACCCCTAAAATTTCATTTGCCTTAACTAAGTGTCTAATATATGCTCTTGTGTAATTTTTGCAAGTATAGCAATCACATTCTGGGTCTAATGGAGAAAAGTCTCTTTCATAAGTAGCGTTTCTAACTACTATTTTTCCGTTCCATGTCATTGCTGTACCATTTCTTGCAATTCTAGTAGGAAGTACGCAATCACACATATCTATTCCAGCAACAGCTGCTTCAATTAAATAATCTGGCGTACCTACTCCCATTAAATATCTTGGCTTGTTTTCTGGCATTAATGGTGCTATATAATATAACATTTTAAGGAACTTTTCTTTTGGTTCTCCTACACTAATTCCACCTATTGCATAACCTGGAAAATCTAATTCTATTAAGTCTTTAGCAGACTTAGCTCTTAAATCTTCGTAAAAACCACCTTGTATAATTCCAAATAGTGCTTGTTTCTCTGTATTTTTATGTGCTTCTTTACATCTTATAGCCCATCTTGTTGTTCTTTCCATAGATTGTTTTGTGTATTCATAAGTTTCAGGATATTTTACACATTCATCAAAAGACATTATAATATCTGCTCCAAGTGCTTCTTCTATTTCCATTACTTTTTCTGGCGAAAAAAAGTGTTTTGAACCATCTAAATGAGACTTAAATTCTACTCCCTCTTCTGAAATAGTTCGTAAATCGCTTAAACTAAAAACTTGAAATCCTCCGCAATCTGTTAAAATTGGTCTATTCCATCTCATAAAATTATGAAGCCCTCCGGCTTCTTTTACAATTTCATGTCCTGGACGTAAATATAAATGGTAAGTATTTGATAAAATTATTTGAGCACCTACTTCTTCTTTTAGTTCTTCTGGTGTCATTGATTTTACAGTTGCTTGTGTTCCAACTGGCATAAACACAGGAGTTTGTATATCTCCATGTGGAGTGTGTACTATTCCTCTTCTTGCACCTGAATTTTTGTCTATATGTAATAGTTCGTATGTTACTGCTGGTTTCATTATTTTACCTCGCTTTTGTTTTAAATATAAATATTCCATATAAGTTATAGTAATTTTTAATATGTTCTGTATGTCCTATATATGCATTTACCTATTACAAAATAAGCATTGCATCTCCAAAACTAAAGAATCTGTATTTTTGTTCTACTGCCTCTTTATATGCTTTCATAATAAAATCTTTTCCTGCTAAAGCTGATACTAACATAATTAAAGTAGATTCTGGTAAATGAAAGTTTGTAATTAAGCTATCCATACATTTAAATTTATAGCCTGGGTAAATAAAAATGCTTGTATCTCCTTCTATTTCTTTTACCATTCCATTTTCATCTGCTACTGATTCTAATACTCTACATGATGTTGTTCCAACTGCTATTACTCTATGTCCAGTTTGTTTTGCTTTATTTATTTTTTCTGCATCTTCTTTTTTTATATAAAAATGCTCTGAATGCATGTCATGATCTTCTACTTTTTCTACTTTTACTGGTCTAAATGTTCCGCAAACCAACATGCAAGGTTACATTTGCAACATCTACACCTTTTTTTGCTATTTTTTCAAATAGTTCTTCTGTAAAATGTAAACCTGCTGTTGGAGCAGCACTTGAACCTTCGTATTTAGCATATATTGTTTGGTATCTATCTTTTTCTTTTAATTTTTCATGTATATATGGTGGAAGAGGCATTAGTCCAATTTCATTTAATATTTCATTAAAAATTCCATCATATTCAAATTTAACTTTTCTATTTCCGCGAATCTAATTTTTCTAATATTTCTGCTTTTAATAGACACTTGTTATTACCAAAAGTTACTTTTGTGCCTGGCATTAATTTTTTTCCAGGTCTTACCATAACTTCCCAAATATCGCCTTCTAATCTTTTTAATAGTAGAAATTCTACATTAGCACCTGTTTCTTCTTTAACTCCATAAAGTCTTGCAGGAATTACTTTTGTGTTATTTCTAACTAAACAATCACCTGGTTCTAGAAAGTTTATAATGTCTTTAAATGTTTTATGCTCTATTGTTTGCGTATTTCTATTTAAAACCATTAATCTTGATTCATCTCTATTTTTTATTGGTACTTGTGCTATTAATTCTTTTGGTAAATCATAATTAAATTCTGATACTTGCACTTTTTTATCTCCTTTTACTAACTATTGTCTTGTGATGTATGCGAAAAGAGCATTTTTCTTACTCTACTACCTAAATTTCCAATTACTTCTATTATATTTTTTGGTTCTTTAAATACATCTAATTTTGTACTAAAAGTAAAGCTTGCATTATTGGCTGGTTTATATGTATATATTTCTGATGGAAGTCCTATTTTATTTTTTGCATAACTAATATTGCAATTCATATAATCTGCATACCATTTTTTTAAACCATCTATATTGTTTTCGGAATATCCATATTTTTTATAATCATGAAGTGCCGGAACTTCATAGCCATATTCTTTACTGTTTCTTTCTAAAGTGTGCAAAAATTCATGTAAAAATACTTCCTCTGGAAATGTATTAAATAAATTATTATATTGATAAGCATAATTATTTTCATCATCTGGCATACGAATATTTGAAAATCCAATTCCTAAATAATCCATTCCGCCAAGACCAATCCAATCATTTACTAAAATATCATTTCCTTTTTGTTTGTCTGCCATACGAAATGCTACATATATATGGTCATAGCTATTTTTTTCAACATAGCTATTTATATATTCATATACATCATCTGCAGAAACATAATAACCATTTTCTTCATCATAAGAAAGTGTTCTAATTGGAGTTGAAATAATATAAGTTTCATATTCTATAGTCATTTTATTATTGCAAATTTGAGAAATAGAAGTGCTATATCTACTTAAATTATTTCTAATAGACATAATATCATCACTTGTCATTTGTAAATTAACATGTTCTTGTTTTCCATTTACTTCTACATTAACATCTATATTAGGAAAAATAAAGCAAACCATTTTCCATTTATTGCTAGTATTTTCAATTCCTACTTCTACCTGGAAATCTGAAAACCATGCTGTTCCTTTGGATTTTTCTGAATAGCCACCTAGCCTAAATCCAATATTTACTTCTGTTCTATTTTTAGAATTAAAATAAAATGTAAGGTCTTGCCAATCAGATGTACCAGTAAGTGTTCTAGATCTTTCTGTAGTTCCATTAATACTTATGTGAGCTCCTCCACTTTTGGTATTATCTAAATTTTCTACATCTTGCACTTTTACTTTGCATGTTACTTTATATGGTCTATTAGGTATTACAGAAATTTTTTGTGAAAATATAGCATCAGTATAATCTATATTTTCTATTTTATAGCTATCCATTTTAGAATATTTTTCTTCGCTGTCTCTAGTAAAATTTGTTTTTCCTATTTCACTTACACTTTTTACAAAATCATTATAGTTATATTTTCTATAAATTTTGCTTGTTATTACAATAGCAATTATTAAAATAATTATTGAAATTACATTTTTTACTATGTGACTTCGTTTTCTCATTATTTTTCCTCCATTTTTTCTAGAGCAATAGGAAAGTACAACTGTACTTCCCTATATTTTTATATAATGTTTAAATTTATTTTTTATAAACTTGCAATTACTTGGCTGCATCTATGGCAAAGTGTTGGGTGTTCCTTATTTTCTCCAACTGTAGTATCATATTTCCAACATCTTTCACATTTTTCGCCTTTTGCTACTTCTACTTTAATTCCTAATTTTTTGTCATCTTTTCTTTCATTTAGCTCTATGTGTAAATCTGATACAATAAATACTGTTTCTAGTAGTTCTTTGTTTTCTTTTAGAAATTCTACTTCTTTTTCATCAGCATATAAAGTAACTTTTGCATTTAGTGAATGGCCTATTGTTTTATTTGCTCTTGCTAGCTCTAGTTCTTTTGAAACAGCCTCTTTAAGTTCTACAATGTGATTCCATTTTTCTTCAATTTCTTTATTATCATATTCAGCCTTTGGCTCTGGCCAATTACTTAGCATTACACTTTCTACTTTTTCATTTTCTGTATGAGGCATGTATTTCCAAATTTCTTCTGCAGTATAGCAAATCATTGGTGCTAATATTTTTACTAATGTATCTAGTATAATATACATAGCTGTTTGTGCAGATCTTCTTTCTAAAGAATCTTTTTTATAAGTATATAGTCTATCTTTAATAATGTCTAAGTAAAAATTGCTCATATCTATTACACAGAATTGGTTAATATCATGATATACCAAATGGAAGTTAAAGTCTTCATAATTTTGAGTAGAATCTTTTAATAGTTTATTTAATTTTAACAATGCCCATTTGTCAATTTCTTGCATTTGTTCATATTTTACCATATCTGTATCTGGGTTAAAGTCTGATGTGTTTCCTAAAATATATCTTGCAGTATTTCTCATTTTTCTATAAGCTTCACTAATTTGCTTTAATATATCTCTTGATATACTAACATCTGACTTAAAGTCTGAAGATAATACCCATAATCTTAGAATATCTGCACCATATTCTTTAATAATATCTTGTGGGCTAATTCCATTTCCTAGAGATTTAGACATCTTTTTGCCTTCTTCATCTATAACCCAACCATGTGTTAATATTGCTTTATATGGAGCTACACCTTTTGTTGCAACAGATGTTAATATAGAAGATTGGAACCAACCTCTATATTGGTCATGTCCTTCTAAATATAAGTCTGCTGGGAAATCTAATCCTCTTTCTACTAATACGCCTTGATGTGAAGAACCAGAATCAAACCAAACATCCATAATATCTGTTTCTTTTTTAAATTCATGTGAGCCGCATTTTTTACAAGTTGCACCTTCTGGCATTAGTTGTTTTTCATCTAACTCAAACCATGCATTTGAGCCTTTTTCTCTAAATAATTTTTCTATTTTTTCAAAACTTTCTTTAGTAGCATATTCTGTGCCACATTCTTTACAATAGAAAATTGGAATTGGTACACCCCAAGTACGTTGTCTAGAAATACACCAGTCTGTTCTATCTTTTACCATACTAGCAATTCTTTCTTTACCCCAAGAAGGTGTCCATTTTACTGTTTCTATTGCTTTTAATGTTTCATCTTTAAATCCATCTACAGAAGCAAACCATTGATCTGTTGCTCTGAATATAATTGGATTTTTACATCTCCAACAGTGTGGATAAGAGTGTAAAATGTCTTCCTTCTTTAATAAATATCCGTTTTTATCTAGCCATTCAGGAATTACCTTATTTGATTCATCGCAAGAAAGTCCTACAAATGGACCTGCTCCTTCTGTTTGATATCCCTTTCCATTAACAGTAACTATAATGTCTAATCCTGTTCTTAAGCCACATAAATAGTCTTCTTTACCATAGCTAGGTGCTGTATGAACTGCACCAGTACCTGTTTCTAAATCTACTGCAACATCATTTTCTCCACCTAAAACTACTCTAGATGTTCTATCTAAAAATGGATGTTTACAAAGTATTCCTTCTAATTCTGCTCCCATAACTACTTTTAATGTTTTGTAGTCTGTTAGTCCTATTTTACCCATTACTTGATCTACAAGTAATGATGCCATTACAAGTTTACCTTTTTCACATTCAACTAAACTATATTCATAGTCTCCACCAACTGTAATACCAGTATTACCTGGAAGCGTCCAAGGTGTTGTTGTCCAAATTACAATACTTGTGTCTGTATCTAATACACCTTTTCCATCTACTACTGGAAATTTTACATATATAGATGGAGATGTAATATCTTTGTATTCAATTTCTGCTTCTGCTAAGGCTGTTTCACAGTCTATACACCAGTGTACTGGCTTTAATCCTTTATATATATAGCCTTTTTCATACATATCTGCAAATACACCAATTTGTCTTGCTTCAAATTCAGGCTCTAGTGTTTTATATGGATGTTCCCAATCTGCAAGTACACCTAATCTTTGAAAACCTTCTGTTTGTTTTCCTACATATTGAAGTGCAAAGTCACGACAAGTATCTCTAAACTTTGTAATACCTATTTCTTCTCTATTAATTCCTAATGCTTGAATTGCCTTTTTTTCTGTTGGAAGTCCATGTGTATCATAACCAGGAATATATGGTGTTTTATATCCTTGTAAGCTTTTAAAACGATTTACTGTATCTTTTAATACTTTGTTTAATGCATGTCCCATGTGGATTTCTCCATTTGCATAAGGAGGTCCATCATGTAATACATAAGACTTATGTCCTTCATTCTTTTTTAACATTTTTTCATACAAACCATTATCAAAAACTTCTGCTTTAATTTTTGGTTCATTTTCTGGTAAATTTCCTCTCATTGGAAATTCTGTGCTTGGCAAGTTTAAGGTTTTACCATAATCTAATTTTTCTTCTGACATTTTAAACATTTCCCCTTTCTAACTTATGAATTATATTTTCGTAATATGTATTTTTATATAATTCAAATAAAGCCATTTCGTCTTTATTTTAGGACGAAATGGCTTATATTTTCCGCGGTACCACCTAATTTAAAAGAATATGTATATAAACTTTTAGAAATTTTTCTAAAATGTTTCATTTCTTTTCACTCTTATTCTTTAACGCAGAACCTACGATTTCTTTTACTTTGTAATTTTATGTTTATATTAAATTGCTTATAATTGCATTTAAAAGAAACAGCTTAAAAGGTGATAACAATACTTTTAAGTTTCTGCCAAACTTTCACCAAGTGTTTAGCTCTCTGTAAGATTTTTAAAGTATTGCCTTGTCCTTTATTTTTGCTTTTAATTTGTACTTATATAGTGTAGCATTTTTTTGCTCTTTTTTCAAGTGGTAATTTAAAGAAATTTTAGTTTAATCTTCCCACTCTAGTTCATAATCTGAAATTTGCACAATATCTCCATCTTTTATTCCTAGCTCTTTTAATCTTTGGTTAATTCCTAGTTCATTTAGTCTTCTATGGAAATAATGTAAAGATTCATTATCTTCTAAGTTTATTGTTCTCATAAGTTTTTCTACAACTTTTCCAGAAACAATAAACATTTTGTCTTCTTTTTTTACAATAATATCTTCTTTTTCTTCTAAAGTATATATTTTTTTTGCTTTTTCTATTTCAATTAGATCTTCTTTTGGTAATTCTTTTAGTACTTCTGAAACTCTTTTCATTAACTCTTTTACGCCTTGACCTGTTGCTGCAGAAATAGCATATATTTCCATATTTTTCTGCTTAGCTAATTTTATTAAGTCTTCATATAAAGATTTGTTTTGCATACTATCTATTTTATTTGCAACTATAATCTGTTTTCTTTTACTTAACTTTTCACTATATTTTTTTAGTTCTTCATTAATAATTTCAAAATCTTTTATA
This sequence comes from uncultured Clostridia bacterium, assembly GCA_947626765.1. Taxonomy (GTDB): domain Bacteria; phylum Bacillota; class Clostridia; order TANB77; family CAG-508; genus CAG-273. The sequence continues at coordinate 3,113 of CANQTQ010000040.1, read as the reverse complement.
GGCTCTCTTCCTTCTATTCCAGATACATCAATTACATGTAATAATAGTCTTGTTCTTTCTATATGGCGCAAAAACTGAAGTCCAAGTCCAATGCCTTCACTTGCACCTTCAATAATTCCAGGAATGTCTGCTATAACAAAACTACTTCCATATTCAGATTTTACAACTCCCAAATTTGGCTCTAAAGTAGTAAAATGATAATCTGCAATTTTGGGTGTAGCATCTGTAACTACAGAAAGTAAAGTAGATTTTCCTACATTTGGAAATCCAATTAAGCCAACATCTGCTAATAATTTAAGCTCTAATATTAATTCTTTTTCTTCTCCTTTTTCTCCTTCCCCGCGAAAATCTAGGTGCTTGTCTTGTAGATGTGGCAAAATGAGTATTTCCTTTTCCACCTCTACCACCTGCCAAAATTAATTCTTTTTGACCTTTTTCAGATAAATCTGCCAAAACTTTTCCGAGTTGTAGCATCTTTTACAATAGTGCCAATTGGAACTTTAATAGTTAAGTCTGCTCCACTTTTTCCATAGCGATTAGCTCCTTCTCCATTATTACCATTTTCAGCTTTAAACTTTTTTTGATATCGAAAATCTATTAATGTATTTGTGTCTGGGTCTACCTCAAAATATACATTGCCACCTCTTCCACCGTCTCCGCCATCTGGTCCACCTGCTGCTACATATTTTTCCCTACGAAAAGAAACGGCTCCATCGCCGCCATTTCCAGCTTTTGCAATTATTTTTACATAGTCTGTAAACATGTTCTTCTCCTTGTATTTTATTTAAGTTATAAATTTATTATATGACTTGTCCCTAAGTGCTTGAAAACGAGCAGTAGGACCTGTCCCTAATAATCCAATTTCATTGCTTTTTTTACTTTTTGCATGGTTTGTTTTGCTGTTTCTCTTGTTTTTAATGTTCCTTCTTTTAATATTTTTTCAACTAATTCAGGATGCTCTTCATAGTATTTCCTTTTTTGCCTAATAGGATTTAGGAAATTATTTACATTTTGCGCTAATTGTTTTTTACAAGCAACACATCCTCTTTTTCCAGCTTTACATTCCTCGCAAACACATTCTACTTCTTCTTTAGAGCTAAATAGTTTGTGATAATATGCTACCATACATACATCTGGATGTCCTAAATCATCTTTTTTTATTCTTTGTGGGTCTGTTACTGCACTCATTATTTTTTTATTAACTTCTTCTTCTGTATCTGCTAAATATATAGCATTGCCTAAAGATTTTCCCATTTTTTCGTTTCCATCTAAGCCTTTTATTCTTTTGTACTCTGAAAGTATAGCTTCTGGTTCTTTTAATGTTTCTCCATATATGCTATTAAATTTTCTAACTATTTCTCTACATTGTTCAATTAAAGGAAGTTGATCTTCACCTACTGGAACTACTGCACCATCTACTACAGTAATATCTGCTGCTTGACTTACAGGATATCCTAAAAATCCATAAGTAACGCTTTCTCCAAATAATTCTTTTTTCTGTGCTATTTCTGTTTTAACTGTCGGGTTGCGTTCAAGTCTTGCAATTGTTACTAAGTTAGAATAAAACACTGTTAATTCTGCTGTTTCTTGAATCATAGACTGAATATATATTGTTGTTTTTTCTGGGTTTATTCCTACAGATAAGTAGTCCATTACAACTTCTTTTACATTATTTCTTACTTTTTCTGGATTATTGAAGTTATCTGTAAGTGCTTGAACATCTGCAATTAATATATATGGATCGTACTTTCCACTATTTTGCATCTCTACTCTTGTTTTTAAAGATCCAAAATAATGACCAATATGTAATTTTCCTGTTGGTCTATCTCCTGTAACCATGCGTTTTTTTTGTTCTTCCATTTTTCATCATTCCTTTAATTTATTTATATTTGTTAAAACATATTTATTATACTGAATTTTAGTACATTTTACAATAATTTTATAATAATAAATTTTCTTTTAGTTAATATATTAACATTAAAGCTTAAATAGTACTATTTTTCGCAGTTTTGAGAGGTCCCGTTCTGAGTTACTTCTTTGAGCTTTTCTTACTGCAACGGGCATTTGAAAAACAAGAAAACTAGTACTATTTAGGCAATTAGCTATAAAACCATTCTTTTAAAAAAATAAACTCCAACAGTTTGGAGTTTATTTAATATATTTATTCGGCTTTACCTACTTCTACTGGATAAACGCTGACTTTCTTTTTATCTTTGCCAAGTCTTTCAAATTTAACTTTTCCGCTTACTTTAGCAAAAAGAGTATCATCGCTACCAATTCCTACGTTTGTTCCTGGATGAATTTTTGTTCCTCTTTGTCTAACTAGTATATTACCAGCTGGAACTATTTGTCCATCTGCTCTTTTTAATCCCAAACGTTTTGATTCACTATCTCTACCGTTTTTAACACTACCTTGACCTTTTTTATGAGCCATGCTTTTTCACTCCCTTCGATTATTAACTATAAAAAATACATTTTCAAAATGTTACTTATATTTATAATTAAGCTTCTTTTTTAGTTGTAGCTGTTTTCTTTGTTTCTGCTTTTGCAACTGTTTCTTTAGCTTCAGATTTCTCTTCTGCTGTTTTAATTTTTGTAATTTCTACTTTAGTGTATGGTTGTCTATGTCCTTGTGTTCTTCTGTAGTTTTTCTTAGCTTTGTATTTGTAAACTAATATTTTTTTGCCTTTACCATGAGAAACTACTTTGCCTTCAACTTTAACACCTTTTACATAAGGAGTTCCTACTTCTACTTTTTTGTCATTAGATACTAAAACAACATTATCAAATGTTACTTTTTTACCTTCTTCAGCTTCTAATTTTTCGAAGAATACTACATCTCCTTCTGATACTTTGTATTGTCTTCCACAGCTTTCAATTATTGCGTACATTTAGTACACCTCCTATATTTGTATACTCGCTAAGCATAAATAACAAGGCAATTGCTATATAAGCAATATTTAGTTGCCCGACTCAGGCGGCTTACAGATAAGTATTTTACCATAATGTGCAAGAAATGTCAACATTTTTGCTGTAGAATTTTTTCGTTTGTGCCGTTTTTTTAACTTTCCAAAATAATATCACAAAATTTTTTTTACTTTAAATTGCCAATT
>CANQTQ010000039.1 GCA_947626765.1 uncultured Clostridia bacterium | reverse complement strand
TCTTACAATAGGTGTTAATGTAGAACTAAATTATCTTTATTTTTTAGTAAATATATTTTACTTTTTTAATTAACGTAATAAAAATAATAAATAAATTAAGCATAAAAATATTGAAATATTAAATATTTTTTAGTAAAATTATATGGTATATTGAGATTTTTTGCCAAAGAAGGGAAGAATATATATGAAAAACTATTTTTTTACATCAGAAAGTGTAACAGAAGGGCATCCAGATAAACTATGCGACTATATATCAGATAGCATTTTAGATGAATGTTTAAAACAAGATGAAAATTCAAGAGTAGCAGTAGAAACATTTGCTTCTAAAAATAAAATTACAATTGCTGGGCAAATAACAACAAATGCAAAAATAAATGTAGAAGAAATTGCAAGAAATGTACTAAAAGAAGTAGGCTATGATAACGAAAAAACAGATATAGACTATAGAACTTGTAATGTAGATATAAATATAACAACACAAAGCCCAGATATTGCTATGGGCGTTGATATTGGTGGCGCTGGAGATCAGGGCATTATGTTTGGCTATGCATGTGATGAAACAGAAAATTATATGCCATTTGCAATAGATATGGCTCATAAGTTAGCAAAAAAATTAACAGAAGTTCGAAAAAATGGTGAAATTCCATATTTAAGGCCAGATGGAAAAACACAAGTTACAGTAGAATATGAAAATGATAAACCAAAAAGAATAGAAGCAATTTTAATATCTAATCAACATTTAGAAACAGCAAATATGGAACAAATGAAAAGCGATATTATACAAAAAGTTATTAAAGCCGTTGTTCCAGCAAAATATTTAGATGAAAACACAAAAATATATGTAAATCCAACAGGAAGATTTGTAATAGGTGGACCACTTGGAGATACAGGCTTAACTGGTAGAAAAATTATTGTAGATACTTATGGAGGATATGGCAGAAATGGTGGAGGAGCATTTTCTGGAAAAGATGCCAGCAAAGTAGATAGATCTGCAGCATATATGCTTCGCCATATTGCAAAAAATATTGTAGCAAATGGGTTAGCAAAAAAATGTGAAATTCAAATATCTTATGCAATTGGAGTTGAGCAGCCTTTATCTGTTTGTATAGATACATTTGGAACTTCTAAAATTTCAGAGGAAGAAATTGTAGAATTAGTTAAAAATAAATTTGATTTATCACCAAAAGGAATAATTAATTATTTAGACTTAAAAAAGCCTATATATAAGCAAACAACAAACTATGGACACTTTGGAAAAGAAAATATGACTTGGGAAAAGATTATAAGTTTATAATAATATAATGAACTTTTATATAAAATAGAAAATATAATTTAAAGTATGTTACTATATAATAGACGGGACCTTTCAAAACTGCAAAAAATAGTACTATTAAAGCTATTAACTAGCAACAAAATATGATTATAGAAAAATAATACAAGAGGGAGATAAACAATGATAAAAACATTAGCAAAATCAATTAGAGATAATAAAAAAGTTGCAATATTAACACCTATATTAGTATCAATAGAGTCTATTTTAGATGTTTTAATTCCATTTTTAATGTCAATATTAATAGATAATGGAATTAATCAAAATGATGTAGGAGTTATATATAAAGTAGGAGCAGTTTTAATTTTATGTGCAATAGCATCTTTAGTTTTTGGTGTATTAGCAGGTAGAACAGCAGCAAAAGCTTCAAATGGCTTTGCAAGAAATTTAAGAAAAGATATGTTTTATAATGTGCAAAAATTTTCTTTTTCAAATATAGACAAATTCTCAACAGCAAGTATTATTACAAGGCATACAACAGATGTTATGAACGTACAAATGGCATTTCAAATGATAACTCGTATAGCAGTAAGAGCACCATTATTACTTGTATTTTCATTAATTATGGCATTTGCTATTAATGCAAAACTTGCACTAATATTTTTAGCAACAATACCAATTTTAGGAATAGGTTTATATTTTATTGCAACAAAGGCACATCCAATATTTGAAAAAGTATTTAAAACTTATGATAAACTAAATGCAGTTGTAGAAGAAAACGTAAAAGGAATAAGAGTAGTAAAATCTTATGTAACAGAAGAAAAAGAAATTAATAAATTTAAAAATATATCAAATGAAATTTATAGAGATTTTTCAAAAGCAGAAAAAATAGTAGCACTAAATAATCCTTTAATGCAATTTTCTATAAATTTAGTTATTATACTTCTTTCATGGTTTGGAGGAAAAGCAATAATAGGACTATCTTTAACAACAGGTGAGCTTACAAGTTTAATATCTTATGCTATGCAGATATTAACATCTCTTATGATGTTATCTATGGTTTTAGTTATGATTATGGTATCAAGAGCATCTGCTGAAAGAATAGTTGAAATATTAAATGAAGAAAGTGATTTAAAAAATAAAGAAAATCCTATAGAAGAAGTACCTAATGGTGAAATACAATTTGAAAATGTAAGCTTTAGCTATGTAAATGATGAAAACAAATTATGTTTAAAAAATATTAACTTGGACATAAAATCAGGTGAAACAGTAGGAATAATTGGAGGCACAGGTAGTTCGAAGTCAACATTGGTTCAACTAATACCAAGGCTTTATGATGTTACAACTGGAAGCTTAAAAGTTGGTGGAATAAATGTTAAAGATTATGATTTAAAAGCATTAAGAAACCAAGTAGCAATGGTTTTACAAAAAAATGTACTATTTTCTGGAACAATAAAAGAAAATTTGCGTTGGGGAAACGAAAATGCAACAGATGAAGAAATAATAAAAGCATGTAAACAAGCTCAAGCAGATGAATTTATAAATCAGTTTGAAAATAAATATGATACATATATTGAAGAAGGCGGAACCAATGTATCTGGTGGACAAAAGCAAAGACTTTGTATAGCCAGAGCTCTTCTTAAAAAACCTAAAATATTAATATTAGATGATTCTACAAGTGCTGTAGATACTAAAACAGATAGTTTAATACGTAAAGCTTTCAAAGAAGAACTACCTAATATAACAAAACTAATTATTGCACAAAGAATTTCATCTGTACAAGATGCAAATAAAATAATAGTAATGGAAAATGGCGAAATAAATGGTGTAGGAACACATGAAGAGCTTATGAAAACGAATAAAATTTATAATGAAGTTTATACATCACAAGTGAAAGGGGGAAATAGTAATGAAGAATAATAAACCCCAGGCTGAAGAAATAAAAAATAACAACCAAAGAGTTGAAGAACAAATGAGAGAGAATAGTCAAAATCCAAAAGCACAAATAAAACGAAATAGACCACAATTTGATATGCAAGCTATAAAAAGATTATTAAAATATATTACGGCAAACTATAAAGCAACATTTATAGTAGTATTTATATGCATAATTTTAACTACTGTTTCAGGAGTAATTGGCTCATTATTTTTACAAGTATTAATAGATGACTATATTACACCATTAATAGGAGTAGAAAATCCAGTATTTACAGGTTTAATACAAGCAATAGGAGTAATGACTATTATTTATGCAGTAGGAATTGTAGCAGGTCTATTATATAGCAGACTAATGGTTAGAATTTCAGAAGGAATATTAAAAATAATTCGTGATGAAATGTTTGAAAAAATGCAAAAGCTTCCTATAAAATATTTTGACACAAACACAGATGGAGACATTATGAGTCATTACACTAATGACACAGACACATTAAACCAAATGATTTCACAATCTATTCCACAAGTATTTGCATCTGCAATTACCATTATAGCTGTTTTTGTTGGAATGGTTGTAACAAATATATACTTAACTTTAGTAGTAATAGCTTCACTAGTATTTATGCTTATGGTTACAAAATATATAGCTTCTAGAAGTGCCAAAAACTTTGTAAAACAACAAGAATTTATAGGAAAAGTAAATGGCTATATAGAAGAAATGATTAATGGACAAAAAGTAATAAAAGTATTTTGTCATGAAGAAATTGCAGAAAAAGAATTTGACCAAATAAATGATGAATTATGCAAACATGCATATAATGCAAATAAATTTGCCAATATTTTAATGCCAACCTTAGGTGCATTAGGTAATGTGCAATATATAATTTTAGCTGTTGTAGGTGGAGTTTTAGCTATAAATGGTATAGGTGGAATAACAGTTGGTTTAATAGTATCATTTTTACAACTTAGCAAAACATTTATAAGACCAATTAGCCAAATATCTCAACAATTAAACTCAATAGCAATGGCATTAGCAGGAGCAAAAAGAATATTTGCTCTTATGGATGAAGAACCAGAAAAAGATGATGGCTATGTAACATTAGTAAATGCAAAATATGATGAAAATGGAGTTTTAACAGAAACAAAAGAAAAAACAGGTTTATGGGCATGGAAACACCCACACCATGATGGAACTTTGGAATATGTAGAATTAAAAGGACATATTGAACTTCATGATGTAGATTTTGGCTATGTACCAAATAAATTAGTATTACAAGACATTAGCTTGTATGCAAAACCTGGTCAAAAAATTGCTTTTGTTGGTGCTACAGGAGCAGGAAAAACAACAATTACAAATCTTTTAAACCGTTTTTATGACATTGAAGATGGCAAAATAAGATATGATGGAATTAATATAAATAAAATAAAAAAAGATGATTTGCGCTTATCATTAGGCATGGTTTTACAAGATACAAACTTATTTACAGGTACAATTAAAGAAAATATAAAATATGGAAATGATAAAGCAACAGATGAAGAGGTTATAAATGCTGCAAAACTTGCAAATGCACATGACTTTATTATGAGGCTTCCAAATGGCTATGACACATATTTAACTGGAAATGGTGCAAATTTATCTCAAGGACAAAGACAGCTACTTTCAATAGCAAGAGCTGCATTAGCAGACCCACCAGTTATGATATTAGATGAAGCAACATCAAGCATAGACACAAGAACAGAAAAAATAGTTCAAGATGGTATGGACAAATTAATGAATGGAAGAACAGTATTTGTAATAGCACATAGACTTTCAACAGTTAGAAATTCAAAAGCAATTATAGTTTTAGACCATGGAAAAATAATAGAAAGAGGAAATCACGAAGATTTAATTGCCCAAAAAGGTGTATATTATCAGTTATATACAGGAGCCTTTGAACTTGAATAAATTGTCGCTTTAGGGACGTTTGTTAAAGCGACACTTTGTCGCTTTTGTGACATATGTTATAAGCTATGAATAATTTGTGATAAATGCCTATAAAGGATAGAAAGGGAAAAATGAAATTTAAAATTCAAGATATAAAAGATTGGTTATTAAAAAATTCAAAATGGCTAATATTATTCATATGTATAATAGCGTTTTTAGCAATAGCTGAAAGTGTATGGAACAAGGAAATTATAGTAATAGACATTATAGGCTACAAAGTTATTTCAAATTTACTAATTTCAGACTTAGTAACACCAATAGCTAAAATTATAACTAATTTTGGTGGAGCAATATGCTTAAGTTTAATAGCCATAATATCATTAATAACTATTAAAAATAAAAAGATAGGAATATCTGTGTGCTTAAATTTAATTATTGCTACAGCTCTTAATATATTATTAAAAAATATACTTCAAAGACCTAGACCAATAGAGTTTAGACTTATTAATGAAACTGGCTACAGTTTTCCATCTGGGCATTCAATGATAAGTATGGCATTCTATGGCTTTATAATATATTTAATATATAAATATGTAAAAAACAAGAAAATAAAGTACACATTAATAACAGTTTTAAGTATATTAATATTTTCTATAGGAATAAGTAGAATATATTTAGGTGTACATTATACAAGCGATGTATTAGGCGGATTTTTAATATCTATTTCATATTTAATAATATATACAAGACTTGTAAAAAGATTTGTTTTAGAAAAGTAAACTATAACAAAATATACGAAAATACTTGTACAATGCATAAAAAGTATGTTACAATATTTTAGAAAAATAGATTTTCACAATTAAAAAGGTTTATAGGTTAATCCATTTAAAAACCTAAATATTTATGTATAAGGAGAAATTAAAATGTCAGGACATAGCAAATGGCACAATATTCAAGCCAAAAAAGGAAAAGCAGATGCAGCTAGAGGAAAAATATTTACAAAATTAGGAAGAGAATTATTATTAGCAGTAAAACAAGGTGGTCCTGACCCGGCAGGAAACTCCAAATTAAAAGATGTTATAGCAAAATGTAAAGCAAATAACATGCCAAATGATACAATAAACAATGCAATTAAAAAAGCTTCTGGAGCAGGAAATTCTGAAAACTATGAAGAAATTACATATGAAGGATATGGAAGAAATGGAGTAGCAGTTATTGTAGAAGCAAGTACAGATAACAAAAATAGAACAGTAGCAGATGTACGCCATGCTTTTGATAAAGCAGGTGGAAACTTAGGTACAACAGGTTGCGTATCATATTTATTTAATAAAAAAGGTGTTATAGTAATAGATAAAGCAACAACTAATTTAACAGAAGATGATATGATGATGCTTGCTTTAGATAATGGAGCAGAAGACTTTGAAGCAACAGACGAATGTTACGAAATTACAACTGCACCTGAAGACTTCTCAAAGGTTAGAGAAGCATTAGAGGCACAAGGCTTAGAGTTTTTAGAAGCAGAAGTACAACTAGTACCATCTACATACATTAGTTTAAGTGAAGAAGATGGAGAAAAAATGCAAAGACTAATAGATATGTTAGAAGACCTAGATGATGTAATGAATGTATATCATAACTGGGAAGAATAAATTATTAATTAAATATAGTTCTAAAATAAAAAAACATAGCATATATATTTTATATATGACTATGTTTTTTTATTGGGGTACAAGCTTATGGAAGAAATATTAATGTATTTTCCAGATCTATTAAGAAAAGAAATATTAAAAAGTAATTTAGAACTAGTAGAAGAAATTAGAATTAGAGTAAATAAACCAGTTATTATTAAAAATAGTCAAAATGAAAAAATAATAAATTATGAAATAACTATAGAAACTATTTTACAAATCTTACAAAAAATATGTAATAACTCAATTTATAGCTATCAAAATCAAATTTGTAATGGCTTTATAACTTTAAAAGGAGGACATAGAGTTGGCATTACAGGAGACGCAGTTATAAAAGATGGAAAAGTAACAAACTTAAATTATATAAATAGTCTTAATTTTCGTATTGCAAGGCAAATTTTAAACTGCAGTAATTCTGCTATTCAATTTATTATAAACCCATACTATAACCAAATATATAATACATTAATTATATCTCCACCAGGCTGTGGAAAAACTACTTTACTTAGAGACATAATTAGAAAAATTAGTACAGGCATTCCAGAAATAAACTTTAAAGGAATAACCGTTGGAGTAGTTGATGAAAGAGGAGAAATAGCAGCAATATATAAAGGAATACCTCAAAATGATTTAGGACTAAGAACAGATATTATAGATAATATTTCTAAGGCAACTGGTATGAAAATGCTTATACGCTCTATGGCTCCAAAAGTTATTGCAGCAGATGAAATTGGAAGTAAAGAAGATATAGAGGCTATAGAATATGCTATAACTTCTGGCGTAAAAGGAATTTTTACAGCTCATAGCAGTTCATTAGAAGACATAGAGGAAAATCCGATTTTAAATGAATTAATTTTAAAAAATAGAATAGAAAAAATTTTACTATTGGACTTTAATAAAAAAGTTAATTTAATTTATGATTCAAAATTAAAGCAGGCTGTATCTTAGAACATTATAAAACTAAAAAACAAAGGAGAAAAATAAAATGTTAGCTTTTAAAATTTTTTTATTAACTTTAATTATAGTAGCAAGTAGCTACATAGGAATTTTATTTTCTAAAAAATATGCAAATAGAGAAAAAGAAATAAAGCAAATGAAAACAGGCCTAAATATGTTTGCTACAAAAATAAAATATACATATGAACCAATACCAAGCTTATTTATGGAAATATCAAATAAAATAGGTGGAAACATAGGAAATATGTTTTCTTTAGCAGCTACTAGAATGAAGGAAGATACTGCTGGTGAAGCATGGGAAAAAGCATTAGATGAAGTAGATAATAACTTAACAAAAGAAGATATTACTATTTTGAAAAATTTAAGTAAATTGTTAGGAGAAACTGATATAGAAGGTCAAATTAGCCAAATAGAAGTAGTTAATGAATTTCTTACATCACAATTAAAAAATGCAAACGAAGAAAGAAGAAAAAATGAAAAAATGTATAGAACCTTAGGAATTGTAACAGGACTTACAATAGCTATTATTTTAATATAGAAAGGGGGAAGAGTGTTTAAAAAGCACTCTAAAAGAAGCAATGGACATTAGTTTATTATTCAAAATAGCAGCAATAGGAATTCTAGTAGCAGTACTTTATCAAGTATTAGTAAGAGCAGGAAGAGAAGACCAAGCAATGATGACTACACTTGCTGGTTTAATTATTGTATTAACATTAGTTATTAAAGAAATTAGCACACTGTTTACAAATGTAAGGACAATGTTTGGCTTATAATCTAAAATTTAATTATATAAATTACATAACTTTAAAAGATAAAATATTATAACTGCGAAAGAGGAAATAATATGGATGTTATTAAAATAGTTGGAATTGGGCTAATTGCATTAATAATTATTGTTATTATAAAACAATATAGACCAGAATTTGCATTATATGTGTCTTTAATGGCTGGAGTACTAATTATAATGCTAATTTTAGATAAAATGGGAGCAATCATTGAACTTTTGACAAACTTATCTAATAAAACATCAATAAATAATGAATTTTTAATACTATTAATAAAAATTACAGGAATAGCATTTTTAACAGAATTTGCAGTTAGTATATGTAAAGATACCGGTGAAACTGCTATTGCAAATAAAGTAGATTTAGGTGGAAAAGTTATTATTATATCTATGTCAATACCAATTATTGCTAGCCTTTTAGAAACAATTATTAAAATCTTGCCGTAATTGTACTATATAATAGTTATAATTACCTTAAAGCTTAAATAATACTAGGAGGAAAACTTATATTTGCAAATGAAGAAAATATTTAAAATAATTATTTTAATAATTATAATTATATTTTTATTAAATTCATATTGCCTTGCATCAAAAGCTACAACAGAAGAAAGCTTAGAAGAATCACAGCAAGAAATTTTAGAATCACAACAAGATAGTTTGAATATTTCTGGATTTATTAAAGAAGCACAAAAATATACAGAAAATACATTTGAAGATATAAACTTAAATGAACTTTTTACATCAGCAATTACAGGAAAAATAGATAATAGCACTATTTTTAAAAGCATATTTAAAATAGCAGGAAAAGAAATAATAAATTGTATTACTGTATTAGGAAGCATCATTATAATTATTGTAATTCATAGCATCTTAAAAAGTATAAGTGATGGATTAGAAAATAAAAGTATTTCTCAAATTACTTATTATGTACAATACATATTAATTGTTACCTTAATAATGGGAAACTTTGCAGATATTATTGCAATGGTAAGAACAAGTATAGAAAATTTAGTGGGATTCATGAATAGCTTAATACCACTTTTAATTACATTAATGTTAACAACAGGAAACATTGCGTCAGCAGGACTTTTAGAACCAATTATTTTATTTGTAATAACATTTATAGGAAATTTTATTACAAGTATTTTAATTCCATTTGTATTAATTTCAACAGCACTTAGCATTGTTTCTAAAGTATCTAGCAGGGTGCAAGTGGACAAACTATCAAAGTTTTTTAATTCGTCTGTAGTTTGGGTATTAGGAGTTTCATTAACATTATTTGTTGGAATAATATCAATAGAAGGAAATTTAAGTAGTACAGTAGATGGTGTAACAGCCAAAACTGCAAAAGCAGCAGTTTCTAATTTTATTCCTGTAGTAGGAAAAATATTAGGAGATGCAGTAGATACAGTAATTGGCTGTAGCAATGTATTAAAAAATGCAGTTGGAATTGTAGGTGTAATAATTATTATTGGAATTTGTATTAGTCCAGTTATTAAACTAGCAGTATTAATGGGACTGTACTATTTAGCAGGAGCAATATGTCAGCCAATTGCAGATGAAAAAATTGTAAAACTATTAGAAGAAATGGGAAATACATTTAAAATGTTATTTGCAATATTATGCAGTATTTCTGTTATGTTAGTAGTAGGAACCACATTAGTAATAAATGTTACTAATAGTGGACTAATGTATAGATAAAGAAGGGAGTATTTAACAAAATGGCATGGGTAAGTAACTGGATACAAGGCATTATTGTTGCAGTTATTATTAGCACAATTATTGAAATGATACTTCCAGAAGGAAACTGCAAAAAGTATATAAAAATAGTTATTGGAGTATATATTCTTTTTTCAATAGTTTCACCAGTAATTAATAAATTTACTGGAAATACTTTAAGTGTAACGAACATTTTTGACTTAAATGAATATATGCAAGTATCAAGTAATAATAATAAACAAAATTTAAACAGTACTAAAGAACAACAAATTAGAAACATTTATGAAGAAAATTTAAAAAGTGATATAAAAGCAAAAATAAAATCTAAAGGCTATGATGTAAGTAATATTTCTTTAGATATAGAAAACAACAATCAATATACATTAAGAACAATAAATATAACTTTAAAAAATAGTAATCCAAGTAATATAAATACAAATAACATACAAGTTGTAAATGAGATTAAAATTGAAATTGAAAATAGTGAAAGTAATAATCAAAAAGAAACAAATACAGAATCTACAGTTTCAATATCAAACAAAGAAAAAAATGCACTAAAACAATATTTAAGTGGAATTTATGAAATAGAAGAAAAAAATATTATCATAAATTAGAAAGGAGAAAATAAGTTTATGTTAAAGGAAAAAATAAAACAATTAATTGCTAAAGGAGAAAATGTAGATAACAAAAAGAAAATTGAAAATTTGGCAGTATTTTTAGTTATATTAGTAATAACATTAATAGTTATTAATGCTATTTGGAACGGAGATAAAAATAAAACAAACGAAGAATCCGAATATGATCCAAATAAAAAATTAGCAATGGAAACAGTAGAAACCTCTAATACTCAAAACGATTTATCTATGCAATTAGAAGAAATTTTAGAAAAGATTGATGGAGTAGGTAAAGTAAAAGTACTAATTACATATTCACAAACAAATGAAATAATACCAATGTATAATGAAGATACTTCGCAAAAAGATACAGAAGAAAAAGACACAAGTGGTGGAACCAGAAAAGTAATTGAAACAGATGTAAGTAAAGAAATTATTTATAAAGAAGAAAGTGGAAGCAAAATACCAATTACACAAAGTATAGTAAGCCCTAAAATAGAAGGAGCAATTATAACAGCACAAGGAGCAAATAATGCTACAACAAAAACTAACATTATTCAAGCTGTTGAAGCTGTTACGGGAATTGCATCACATAAGATTCAAGTGTTTACTATGTCAAGCTAAAAATTTTAGCTTAAATAGTACTTATTATAAACAGGAGGAATTTGATATGAAAAATTTTAAGAAAAATCAAGTTATTATTTTTGTAGCTGCCCTTATGCTAATAACAGCAGGGTATTTAAATTTTAGTAATGAACAAAATATGAGTAAAAACTTACTTCCAACTAGTAGTTTAGCAGATTCGGAGCAAATAGCTAGTATTGGAGATGCAACTTTAGTTAATGCTAACCAAACTGTAGAAAATAACACCAATCAAACAGATATATCAAAAAATGACTCAAATAATATACAAGAAAATGTAAATGAGAATAATAGCAACTTACAAACTAATAATATGCAACCTACAATAAATAACAGCAATGTAGAAAATACAAAGCAATATTCTCAAACAAATACACAAACAGTAAAAGACGAATACTTTACACAATCTAGATTAGATAGGGATAATATGTATTCACAAATGCTTGAAAATTATCAAAAAATATTAGAAGCAAATAATTTAACTAGCGAAGAAAAAGAACTTGCACAAACAGAAATAAAAAGAATTAACAATGAAAAAAATGCAATTATGATAGCAGAAAATTTAATAAAAACAAAAGATTTTGAAGACACTGTTATATTTATAAATAATGGAAATGTAAGTGTAATAGTAAAAACAGATAAGCTAGAAGAAAATCAAATAGCACAAATTCAAAACATTATAACAAGAGAGCTAAATGTTAAGGTAACAAAAATAAATGTTAGCAATAGAAAATAATTTACATTAATATTATAAAAATATTATAAAAATTAAAAAACTGCTATTGACAAATAAAATCTGTTATCATATACTAACCCTAGTAGCAACAAGCATACTATAAATATGCTACAAAAGCATTTATGAATTTCTAAAAATAAGTATATTTCTAGAAATTTAGTACAAACTAAGGAAAAAAGAAATACGGAGGAAGAACATGAAAACAGCAAACACTTGGGAGAGTAGAGAGAGAGAGAGAGAGAGAGAGAGAGCTATAGTTTAGAAAATAGTAATATAGCTATAGTTAGTAGCTTAGTAAACAGTAGCTTAATAAGCAAAAATAATTCAGTAACAAATAATATAATAAGTAAATATAAAATAAATAAAACAACAAATAAAGCCTATAAATTAG
>CANQTQ010000038.1 GCA_947626765.1 uncultured Clostridia bacterium | reverse complement strand
TTAAAAATTTGACAAAAAAATTAACCATTTACAATGGTTAGCTTAATTTTAGTTATTCAAAAGTGTTTAAGTTCCGAGCAATAGCACCTCGGCCAATCGGTTGTATTTTACATAGATGATATTGTATTAGGCGGTGGAAAAATTTTATAAATAATATTAATGAGAATATAAATTTTAAAGCAATTTATATTCTCATTTTAGTATATCTAAAAATTTTTATTATAAAAATTAAAAAAGCTATTGACAATTCCAAAACAAAAGTTTTATAATATATACATATTAATTCAAATAAAAGTTAGGTAAAGTCTATTTAATTTATTTCGGCAGTTATTTTCAATTTATTTCAAAAAAATTTTTTAATATAAGGTTTCTTTTGACATTCCTTATATTAACTAGGAGGTAAATATGTATCTTAAAGAAAAAACAGCTTATGATTTAATACAAGAGTGTATTTCTATTTTAAAGGAAAAGCCAGAGGAATACATCTATGAAATGAGTCATAGTCATGATAAACTTTTTAGAGAAGTTTTAAGTAATGTAGAAGATTTTAAAGATTTTATTGCTGTATTTGTAGATGTTAGTTATTTGCTAGTTGATATAAATGATTATTCAATAGATGACCTTATAAAAACTAGAACTATGATAGCATATGCAATGACGTTAGAAAAAAGTAAAACCAAAGCAATGTTGCTAGATACATTGGCTGAAATTGGAAGAAAATTAAAGGTTCAAGATAAAACGCATTTAGAAAAAATAATAAGATATCTATTTAATCCTACATTAGAAGAGGAAGCTATTGAAAAACTAATAGCAAGTTTTGAAAGTAAGGGGGTGGATGAAGTGAAAAATGTATTAGAAGTAATAATGGATCAAGAAAAATTAAAAGGAAAAAAAGAAGGAAAAAAGGAAGGCATAAAGGAAGCAAAAAGACAATTTATAACAAATATGCTATTACAAGGGTTATCTGTTTCAACTATAGAAAAGTATACTGGAATTTCTCAAAAAGAAATAGAAGAAATTCAAAAAAAGGGGGGAGAAGTATGCTAAATGATGCTAAAATTGAAGAATTTTTAAAAGAAGTAAATGAACTATTAAATGAAATAAAAAACGAACAAACAAAACTAACAGAAAATGTAGAACAATATCACAAAGTAAACATGAGAAATTTTGAAAAACTTAAAGACTTTAACGAGATTTGTGATATGACAAACCAAGTTTTTGAAACAAGACTTTCAAACATAGAACAAATATTAAAAGAAAAATTAATGAAGGCATAATTAAAATAGCCAGAGAAGAAAAGTAAAATAACAATCTCTGGCTATTTTTTATATTAAATACTTGATAAAACTAAAAAATAAGGTTAAAATAAATGCGTAAAAACAAAAGCTAGGAGATATATTTTTATGAATCAGAAAAAAACGTTAAGATTTTATATTACACTTTGGATTGCAAAATTGTCATCATTTGCGTTAAAACTTTTAAGAAGAAACGCGACATATTTTCCAGGAAAAATAGCATTAACCTTATGCCCTAATTTTATGGGAATGCTAGACAAACCTAAAACAATCATTGGTGTAACAGGTACAAATGGAAAAACTACAACTTGTAATATGATTAATAATATACTAGAACAAAATGGTTTTGACTTTATAAACAACAAATATGGTTCTAATATAGATGGAGGAATTGCTACTACTTTAATTCAAGGAGTAAATTTTTTAGGAAAATCTAAAAAGGATTTAGCAGTATTAGAAATAGATGAAAGAAGTGCAAATAAAGTATTTCCATATTTAACACCAACATATCTAATATGCACAAATTTATTTAGAGATTCTTTAATGAGAAATGCACATACAGAATTTATATCAGATATTTTAAATAAATATATTCCAAAAGAAACAATTATGATAGAAAATGCAGATGACATTATATGTAGCCACATTGCAGAAAATAACAAAAAAATTTATTTTAGTATAGATAAACTTGAAACAGATACGAAAAATTGTGAAAACATTACAAGAGATATTAGAGTATGTCCAAAATGTTTAACAAAATTAAAATATGACTATGTTAGATACCATCATATAGGAAAAGCATACTGCCCAAATTGTGGGTACAAATGTCCAGAAAATGCAGACTACCGCATAACAAATATAGATTTAAAGAATATGCAAATAACAGTAAAATCAAAAGATGAAGAAGAAATATATGACATAGTAAATAATAACATTATAAATATTTATAATATGTTAGCAGTTATTACTGTATTAAAACAGCTAAAACTAACTGCAAAGCAAATAAATGACTCTTTTGCAAAAATAAAAATTGTAGAAACAAGATATAGTGAAGAACAATATAAAGATTATAAAATTATTACACAATTAGCAAAAGGAATGAATCCAATAGCTTGCTCTATAGCATTTAATTATACTAGAAAAGAGCCAGGAAATAAAGCAGTAATTATGATTTTAGATGACCTACATGAAGAAGCAAATGGCTCAGAAAATACAGCATGGCATTATGATGCAGATTATGAATTTTTAAACGATGAATCAATTAAACAAATTATTATTGCAGGACCACGCTATTTAGATTCATATATACGACTTCTAATGGCAGATATAAACCCAGAAAAAATAATTCATGAAAAAGACTTGCTACAAGCTACAAGCAAGTTAAAACTAGATAAAATAGAAAAAATATTTATTTTACATGATTTGTATTCTATTGAAGAAACAAAACAAATTAAACAGAAAGTAAAAGAAATAATTGATAAGAAAAAATAATGTTGAAAAATAATTACAATTTTGGCGTTGTCAAACATCATTAGAAATTTAATCAACGTACAAAAAGTACGTCTCATAAATTTCTAATTCGTTTTCCTAGCTAAAATTTAATCCTTTTCCAACAAAGTTTATATGTTAGAGAGGAATATAATTAAATATGAAAATAGAAATTTTATATCCAGAGTTTTGTAATTTAAATGGAGACATGGGAAATGTTAAATATTTAAAAAAATGCTTACCAGAAGCGGAATTTATAGAAACAGCTATAGATGAAAAGCCATCATTTTGCACCCAAGAAAACATTTCTCTTATATATATGGGAACTTTGTCTGAACGTTCACAAGAAATAGTAATAAAAAAATTAATGCCATATAAACAAAAAATAGAAGAATTAATTGAAAATGGACAAGTATTTTTATTTACAGGAAATAGTGTAGAAGTATTAGGAAAATACATTGAAAACGAAGATGGAAGTAAAGTAGAAGGACTTGGAATTTTTGATATATATGCTAAAAGAGATATGCTACATAGACACAACAGCTTTTTTTTAGGAAAGTATGAAGATATAGAGTTGTTAGGCTTTAAAAGCCAGTTTACAATGTTATATGGAGATAATTCTAACAATTATTTATCTAAAGTAGAAATGGGAATAGGTATTAATAAAGAAAGTAAATTAGAAGGAATTAGAAAAAATAATTTTATAGGAACTTATATAATAGGACCTGTTCTTATTTTAAATCCAAAATTTACTTTAAAATTATTAAATCTAATGAAAGTGGAAGATCCAAAATTAGCCTTTGAAAAAGAAGTACTAGAAGCATATGAAGTAAGATACAAAAAATTTAAAGAACTAGCAGCAAAAGGAAAATAATAAAGCAATGGGCAAAGCTCCCATTGCTTTTTACGAAAGATTTTTATCACGGTATTAGGAATTTTTGTTATCATTCTTTTTCTTTTTAATAGATTTAAATTGCAAAATAATACATATAACGAAAAGAAAAAGAGTTATTGAAGCGGCAATCGCAATAGATGTAATTGTAATCTGACTCTTAATATACTTTGAGTAATCTTGCTCAGAAGCAAAATCTGGATTCTTTGAAAGAATATGAAAATCGCTTGATAATTTTAAAGTCATATTAACTCTAGAAGGAGAAATAAACGAATTAGTTTTGTTCGGAACTGAATAAGTAATTATAATATTATCATTTTGTTCCTTTCTGTCATAGTCATCAATTTTAGATGACACTTCTGAGTTGATTCCAACTCCTTCTATTACTAAATTATCCGCTATTTCATTTAACTTCTTATAGGCATCTTCTGGGTAAGCATTGAGCTCGTATTCGTACATAGATATAGTTAAACCAATGTAGCTGATGACAAAAATAATAGCTATAACAATTATTATTGCCATCAAAGTTTTAACAGCGCTCGTGTTAAAAAAATCAAAGTAGTCGCAAAAATACCGCTTTTCTTTCATAATATTAATCCTCCTTAAAATAATAATTTTACAAATGTAGTATATATAAAACCTGAAAAACAGGAGTAAAAAAGTTAAAAAGTTAGCGTAAGCTAACAATATTAACATAATTGTAGCAGAAAATTGCACAAAAAACAACAAACTTTTGTAAACTATTGAAAAAAAAATTCAACTATGATATAAATTAAATAGAAAAGTATATATAAAAACAAATAAACATAAAAGAGTTACGGAAGGACGCTTTTTAAAAGAAAATAAATATGAAAAATATAAAAGAATATAATTTAGAAGAATTAAAGCAAGAACTTATTTCCCTAGGAGAAAAGCCATATAGAGCAGAGCAAATATGGAACTGGCTATATAAAGAAAAAGTTAAGCAAATAGATGACATGACAAACCTTTCTTTAGAATTAAGAGAAAAGTTAAAACAAAATTATACCATGTGTAATTTTGAAATATTAAAAAAACAAGAATCATCAGATGGTACAAAAAAATATTTGTTTAATGTACTAGATGGAAATGCTATAGAAACTGTATTAATGCAGTATCATCACGGAAAAACAATTTGTGTTTCTTCACAAATAGGCTGTAAAATGGGGTGCAAATTTTGTGCATCCACAGGAATTGCATTTGTTAGAAATTTAACAGCAGGAGAAATTGTAGAACAAATATTAGCAGTAGAGCAAGATATAGGTGAAAGTATTTCAAATATTGTTTTTATGGGCATTGGTGAACCATTTGATAATTATAACAATGTTATGAAAGCAATTCGAATTTTAAATAACCCAAAAGGCTTAAATATAGGTGCAAGGCATATAAGCGTTTCTACATCTGGTGTGGTTCCAAAAATATATGATTTTGCAAATGAAGATTTGCAATGCACATTATCAATTTCACTTCATGCAACTAATAATGAAAAAAGAAGTAAAATGATGCCAGTAAATAATGCTTACCCAATAGAAGAACTTATGAAAGCATGTAAAGATTATATTGCAAAAACAAATAAAAGAATTTCATTTGAATATGCTTTAGCAAAGGATAACAACGATAACTTAGAAGATGCAAAAGCATTGGTAAATTTGTTAAAAGGAATGATTTGCCATGTAAATTTAATTCCTATTAACAAAATCGAAAATGGTAGTTTTGTAAAAAGCAGTAATGAAAATATTATTAAATTTAGAGACTATTTAAATGACCATGGAATTGTAGCAACAATTAGAAGAGAGCTAGGAAGCGACATTGAAGCAGCATGTGGACAACTTAGAAGAAAAAATTTAGAAACTAATGAAAATTAATAAAAATAGGAGGAATTAAATGGTAGGTTTTGCTAAAACAGATATTGGCAAGGCAAGAGATATGAATCAAGATTCTTACTATGTTTCAAGCCCAGAAAACAATATAGAGTTATACATTTTAGCAGATGGAATGGGCGGATACAACGGAGGAGAAGTAGCAAGTAAGTTAGCAATAGAAAGTGCCAGAAAATATATAGAAAATAACTTTAATCAAATAGAGCCAGAAAAAGAGCAAATACTAAAATTAGTAAAAAATGCAGCAGAGTATGCAAATATGGTAGTTTATGAAAAATCAAAAACATCAGAAGATCTACAAGGAATGGGTACTACTTTAGACATTTGTCTCATATATAATAATAAGGTTTATATTGGACACGTTGGAGATAGTAGAATTTATCTTATTAGAAAAGATATAATTCGCAAACTAACAAAAGACCACAGTTATGTACAACAATTAGTTGAAGATGGAAAAATAACAAGGGAAGAAGCAAATCACCATCCTAAAAAAAATATGTTATTAAAAGCACTTGGTTGTACAGAATATGTTGAACCAGATATAAGAGCAAGAAATGTAGAAAAACAAGATGTTTTATTAATGTGTTCAGATGGTTTAACAAATATGGTAGATGAAAGTACTATTTATAAAACGGTAAAAGAAAATCCAAAAACAGCACCGGAAAAATTAGTAAATTTAGCAAATGAAGCTGGTGGATATGACAATATAACTGTCATAACGATAATATAGGGGAGAGAAAAACATATGAATATAGTAGGTAAAGTAATTGGAAGCAGATATGAAATACTAGAAAAAGTTGGAGAAGGTGGAATGGCAACAGTTTATAGAGCAAAAGATAATGTTCTTAAAAGATATGTTGCTGTAAAAGTACTAAGAGATGAATTCATAACAGATGAAGAATTTATTAGAAGATTTAATACAGAAGCACAATCAGCTGCAAGTCTTACACATCCTAATATAGTTTCTATTTTTGATGTAGGACATGAAGAAAATATATATTATATAGTTATGGAATTAGTACAAGGAAAAACTTTAAAAGAAATAATAAATGAAGATGGTGTGCTTCCTTGGAAATGGTCTATAAACATTGCTATACAAGTAGCATCAGCATTAGAAACAGCTCATAAAAATAATATTATTCATAGAGACATTAAACCACACAATATTATAATTACAGAAGATGGCATAGCTAAAGTAACAGATTTTGGTATTGCAAAAGCAGTTTCAAATTCTACAATTACAGCATTTGGAACAACAATTGGATCTGTTCACTATTTTTCACCAGAACATGCTCGTGGTGGATTTACAGATGCAAAATCAGATATTTACTCTTTGGGAGTAGTTATGTACGAAATGCTAACAGGAAGAGTTCCATTTGATGCAGACACACCAGTATCTATAGCACTAAAACATATGCAGGAAAAACCTACTCCACCAATAAAATTAAATCCTTCTATTCCTTTTGCAGTTAATAAAATTATTATGAAAGCAATGGAAAAAGACATTAGCTTAAGATATCAAAATGCTACAGAATTATTAAAAGATTTAAGTTTAGCACTTAAAAATCCTGAAGGAAATTTTGTTAAGAGTAATGCAGAAAGTATGCAATATACACAAAGAGTGCCAACTTTAGGAGAAGAAAGAAAAATGGAAAATACTGAAAATAAAACTGAATATAAAGAAAAAACAGGCGGTCATATTTCTTCAAAACCTACAAAGGCTAAAAGAATATTAATGATAGCAATCATAGCTTGTATTCTTATTTTAATTCCTATTATAGGATTTTTTGGAACACAGTTAATTTTAGATGCAGGTCAACCAAAGGATGTTGATTTACCAAATTTAATAGGCAAAACATATGAAGAAACAAAAGAATTATTAAAAGATACAAAAATAACTATTGAAACAGAAGAAGAATACAATGAAGAAGTTGAAGCAGGTAAAATCTTTTGGCAAGAACCTTCATATATAGAAGGATATCAAGTAAAAGAAAATAGCAATATTAAAGTAAAAATTAGCAAAGGTACCGAAATGGTAGTAATGAAAAAAGTAGTTGGCATGAAATTTGAAGAAGCAGAAGCATTAATAGAAAATGAACTACATTTAAAAATAGAGAAGAAAGAAGAAACAAGTAAAACAGTAGAAGCAGGAGTTGTAATAAAACAAACTCCAGAAGAAGGAGAGGAAGTAAAAGCAGGTTCAACAGTAGAAGTTTATGTAAGCACAGGAACAGGAATAAAACAATTATCTGTACCTTACGTAATAGGAGATACAGAAGAAGATGCTAAGAAAAAATTAAAAGATTTAGATGTAATTATTGTTTATGAAGAAGACACAACAAAAATAAACGGAAGAGTATTAAAGCAAAGCTTAGAAGCAGGTACAACAGTTGATGAGAAAACAAAAATTACTGTTACAGTAAACAGAATAGAAGCTATTAAAACAGGAACTATTAATTTAAACCTAAAATCATTGTTAGGAAGCAGGGCAACTATTGAAATAGATGAAAATGGAAATGAAATCAATCCAACAGTAGCATTAAAAATTACAGTAAATGATGAAACAGTATATTCTTCTACACACCGTAAAGATGAAACAAACATTACTGCAAATGTTTCAGGAAAAGGAACTGTTACTATTAAAATTTTAGTAGATGATGTAAGAATAGACATGAGACAATTTGACCTAAGTGTAGAAAATCCAGTACTTACTATTGATTAAAGTTATACTCACAACTTAAATGCCTACGCGTCTAATGTACGATATATGTTTTTCTCGTCTAAAGCACGAGAAAACATATAATCGTGAAGCAAGTAGCTATTCTAAATTTACTAATAAGACATTAATAAAAGGAGCAAATAATGCCAAAAGGAATAATTATTTCTGCAAGTTCTAATTTGTATCAAACAGAAGTAGAAAATAAAATATATAATTGCAATGCTAGAGGAAAGTTTAAAAAAGATAAAACTAATCTACTAGTAGGAGATAAAGTAGAAATTACAATAGCAAATGAAGAAAAAGCAGAAGGAGTAATTGAACAAATTCTGCCAAGATATAATGAAATAAAAAGACCTAAAATGGCAAATTTAACTTGCATTATTTTAGTTATTTCAATGAAAATGCCATCTCCAGATTTATTATTATTAGATAAAGAATTGGCTTTAGCCAAAAAGCTTAAAATAAATACAATAATTTGCTTTAACAAAGTAGATTTAGTTACACAAGAAGAAGTAGAAAAGCTAAGTAAAATATATAAAAATATAGGCTATAAAGTAATACAAACAAATGCTAAAAATAAAGCTGAAATAGATAAAATAAAACCATTTTTAGAAAATAATATTACTGCATTTGCAGGAAACTCAGGTGTAGGAAAATCAACATTAACAAATAGTATCTTTGGAACTGAGTTAACACAAGAAGGTATTATTAGCAATAAAAATAAAAAAGGAAAAAACACAACTACAAAAGTAACATTATATAAGTACAATAAAAATTCATATATTGCAGATACTCCAGGCTTTTCAACTTTAGAATTAACAGAAATTCCGTTAGATGAATTAGATAAATATTTTATAGAATTTTTACCATATTTATCAGAATGTGAATTTGGTGGCTGCACGCACATTAAGGAAGAAAAATGTGGAGTAAAAGAAGCAGTAAAAGATGGTAAAATATCAGTAGAAAGATATGAAAACTATAAAAAAATATATGAAGAATTAAAAGAAAAGGAGAAAAATAAATGGTAGAAGTATCAGTATCTATTTTAAGTATGAAAAATGAAAATGCAATTCAAACATTATACAACTTAGAAACTTCTGGAATAGATTATTTCCATATAGATGTAATGGATGGAAAATTTGTTAGTGCTGATACTACAAGCAAAATGCTAGAATATTGTGAATATTTAAATAGCATTTCTAATTTGCCATTAGATGTTCATTTAATGGTAAAAGATATAAAAAATTATATAAATAGTTTTTTAGTATTTGAACCAAATATAATTACTATACATTTAGAAGCTACAAATAATAAAGAAGAATTATTAGATTTAATAAATTATATTAAAGAAAACAATGTAAGAGTAGGAATTTCTATTAAACCAAATACTAAAATAGAAGAAATTATAGATTATTTGCCACTTATACATATTGCTTTAGTAATGACCGTAGAGCCTGGAAAAGGTGGACAAGAGTTAATTCCAAACACAATTCAAAAAATAAAATATTTAAATAACTATATTAATAAAAATAACCTAGAAATAGATATTGAAGCAGATGGAGGAATTAATCCAGAAAATGTAGCAATGCTAAAAGATGCAGGAGTTAATATTATAGTAGCAGGAAGTAGCATTACAAATTCAAATAATTTTAAAGAAATAGTTACAAAATTAAAAGCTTAAAAAATCGTTTGCATTGCAAACGATTTTTTAATAACTTTATATTAACTATATATAGTTTAATTATATTTTTTAGCTTATTTATTTTTTTGCTTTAATTATTTTCAGTTTTAAATTCAGCATTATTTGTAGTTTTTTTACTAAACAAAGCAAAAAGCATAAGTCCAAATCCGAAAACAATTGTAAAGGTAGATACATAAGTACCAATATAAGGAACTAACTGTAATAACCATATAACTGCAACAGAAGCAAGTGATAATAAAACAGTTTTAGTTTTTGTTTTATTTTTTAATTTATTAGCAAAATAATTTCCAACTGCAATTCCAAGAATAGAAATTGTAATTGATAACATTAAAATATATGTAGCAAGTAAAGCAACTCCTAAATACAATAATAATCCTGTTATAAGTGCTAAAATAGCAATAATAGGAACTAAAATAACTCCTACAATTCCAACACCAGCTGTAACAAATGGTCTTTTAGTTAAACAATAAGTTAATTTATCTGCAGCTTTAGGTGCTAAGTTAACAATTAATAAAATAACAATTATTGCATAAGCAAAAACATTAACAAATGAACTTATATACATTTTTATCATTTCACTTACAGAAAGCTGTTCATTTTTTACTTGTGTAAAATTTACTTCTCCTGTAATAGCTTTTTCAGGAATATTAGCTTCATTTCCTGAGGTATAATTCAAATTACCTTTAATTAAACCATCTATGTCTTCTTTAAAACTAATAGTATTTGCTACTATATATGCATTTTTATCTATAATTCCGTTTATATTACAACTATCTGTGTATAATTTTAAATCTCTATAAATACTAGCATTTTCGCCAAGTATAAAATTTTGTGATAAAGCATAAACATCAGTAACTTTTCCATCTACAGTAAGGCTATTTGCATAAGCAAAAATATTTCCTGAAATTGTAGCTGTATTTTCTATTGTTAAGCTATTTGCAAAAACAAATAAGTCTCCAAAAATATCATTTTTAATTGTAACATTTTGCCCATAAATAAAAGCATTTCCATCAACAGCTTTATCGATTATAACATCATTATTAGCTAAGTATAAGTCTGTGTTTATAAAAGTAAGAGTTGAATTATTTTCTTGAGCAGCATCTTCTGTATTAGTAGCTATACAAACAGAAGAAAGTAGTAAAAAGAATATAAAAAATAAGCATATAATTTTTCTTGTTTTTAACATAAAAAAACCTCCTTTATAAATATATAATAATATATATCTTATATAGGAGAAAGTCAAGAATATGCATATAAACAAATATAAAATAAACTAATTAACCTTGTGAGATGTTTCAGGCGATTTTTCTGTATTTGCTTCAACAAAATACGCACAAGAAGAATGTTTAGTAGTTATTTTGTGACTACATATATCTTCAAAAGAACATTTTCCATCTTTTTGATAAATACAGTTTTCCAAACAATTAATATTTGTCAAGCAAATCACCTCTCAATTATGTAGTATGTTATAAAAATTTTAAAATATACTAATTTATAAATTTTTTTGACAAATTTCAGAAATAGAGCATTCGTTACATTTAGCATTTCTAGCACTACAAATACGTCTACCATGATAAATTAAAACATGGTTTACATCTTTATAATACTTTTTTGGTATTTCTTTTAATAAATCTTGCTCAATTTTTTCTGGTTCAGATTCTTTTGAAAGGCCAATTCTATTTGAAATTCTTTTTACATGTGTATCTACTGCAATTCCTTGCGGATCATTAAAAGCTTCAAGCATAATAACATTAGCACTTTTTCTTCCAACACCAGGAATTGTAATTAAGTCTTCCATGTTATTTGGAACTTTACCGCCAAAATCATTTATAAGCTTTTGACTAGCAAGTTTCATATTTCTAGCTTTATTTTTATAAAAACCGCATGGATGAATAAGCTTTTCTAATTCTTCTATAGGTGCATTTGCCATTTTTTCAGGTGTATTATATTTAGCAAAAAGGCTAGGTGTAGTTAAATTAACTCTTTCATCTGTACATTGTGCAGAAAGCATTACTGCAATCATCATTTCAAACGGAGTATTAAAATCTAAACTACATTTAGCATCTGGATTAGCTTTTATTAGTTTTTCTATAATTTCTATAACAACATCTTTTTTCATAATTATTTAAATCTCCTAAATTATTTCTTTTTATTATTAAAACATAAAAATAAGCAATTTTCAACAAAAAAATGTAAAACATAAAGTGGTAACAAATAAGCAAAGAAGTTAATATAATATATAAGAAAATAAAATAGATAGGGGGATTAATATGTTAGGAGCATTAAAAAAGACTATTGGAGTATGTTTAATTGGATTAGGACTTGGAATTTTGCTTGTTTTATTACTTCCTTTATCTGGCTGGCTATTTGCCATAGGTGTAACAATTATTCTAGTTGGACTTATGTGGTTATCTTGCAAGTAACAATAAAACAAAAGGGAGTGAATTAAATATGACAATTGTTGTAAAAAAAGTTCCAAAGTGCTTACGAGGCATTGTAAAACTATTATTTGGAATTAAAGACAAATAATACATAGGCAATAAAACGAAATTTTAAACATTAGGAAATAAATTTTGCCTAAAACACAAAAAAGGCTATTAGTTTTAATAGCCTCAATTTTTATTGTATTATCTTAAACTTATTAAGCTCTAACTACTTTACCAGAACGTAAGCATTTTGCACATGCATGAATTGTTTTAGTTTCACCATTAACAACTGCTTTTACTCTTCTTAAATTTGCTTTAAAAGTTCTAGTACTTCTTCTACTAACATGAGAACGAGCAATACTAATTTTATTTCCATAAGATAATGATTTTCCGCAAATATCACATTTTGCCATTATGATGCACCTCCTATATGCAAAATCTAAAATCGACTATTTATAAATATAACACAATTTTACAAAAAAAACAATACTTTTTGTAAAAATATTTATTACACTGTTACTTGATAATACTTTTAGATAAAAAATAACGGGCTTTCCTTGAAACAGGAAGGCTCGCTAAATTTAAAATGCA
>CANQTQ010000037.1 GCA_947626765.1 uncultured Clostridia bacterium | reverse complement strand
GCTTGACGTTTTGCAATTTGTCCTACTAATCTTTCTCCATTTTTTGAAAATGCAACAACAGATGGTGTTGTTCTATTTCCTTCTGCATTAGGAATAACAACTGGTTCTCCTCCTTCCATAACTGCTACACATGAGTTTGTTGTTCCTAAGTCAATTCCTATAATTTTTCCCATTTTAAAATTCCTCCTTGTTTGTTGGGGACAGTCCCTTTTTCCCCTTTTGGATAAAAAAGGACAGGTCATCCCTTAATTTATATATTTTTTAAAATTAAAATCTAATTAGCTACAACCACCATAGAATGGCGTATTACTTTATTTCCTATCATATAGCCTTTTCTATATTCTTCTTTAACTTCCTTTTCACCTAGAGTTTCATCTGTTACTAAGCTTACTGCTTCATGAAGTTCTGGGTCAAAAGTTTTTCCGAAGTGCTTCTATTTCTTTTACACCATTTGCTTGTAAAACATCTTTAAATTGTTTTAAAACAAGCTCTACACCTTGTTTATAACCTTCATCTTCTGTTTTACTTTCTACTGCCTTTTCTAAGTTATCTATAACTGGTAAGAAGCTAGATATTACATCCCCCATTATAGAATTATATAATTCTTCTCTTTCTTTGTTACTTCTTTTTTTGTAATTATCAAATTCTGCAGCAATTCTTTTCAGTCTATCTTCTGTTTCTTCAAGCTGTATTTTTAATGCTTCAGATTCTTTTTTTGCTTCTATAATATCATCTTTTTTATCTTCTACTTTTTTAGTTTCTTTGCTTTCTTCTGGTGCTTTTATTTCTTCTGTGTTTTCGTTTTCTTGTTTCATTTTGTTACGCTCCAATCTATAATTTTATTTTCCATTTAGCTTTTTGCTAATATATTTCATTACTGAAATTACTTTAGAATAGTCCATTCTTTTTGGACCTATAATTCCTATAGTTCCTAAATCTTTATCTTGATAGCGATGCTTAAAAGTTATAATACTAAAATCTTTTAGCTGTTCGTTTTCATTTTCATCTCCAATATACACATTTATATCTTTTGCAAAGCCAGTATTTAGTAAATCTCTTACAACTTCCTTTGTATCTATTAGATTAATAAAATTTCTTGCTACTTCTAAACTTTTAAACTCTGGAAGTTCAAATGCTTTATTAGCTCCTTCTAAATATAGTTTAGATTCTTCATTAATAACTCTATCTAACTGCTGCATAATTGGCTTAATTACATTTAAACTATAATTCATTTCTGAAAAGATGTATTCTTCTAATGGCTTATCTATTTCGTCTAATGGTTTTCCTTTTAATTTATTATTAAAAATAAAGTTTAGCGTACTTACCTGCTGTTCTGTAATATCTTCATCAAATTTAATAATTGTTTCTTTAACAATTCCTGTGTCTGTAAGAATAACTGCCATTAGCATTCTAGTTCCTAATAAAACAAATTTGACTTCTTCTATATTTTGAAAATTTGCTCTAGGTCCTATTGATACAGAAGTATAATGTGTAACTTCCGATAATGTGCTTGTTGCAATTTGAGTTAATTCTTCTATTTCATTAACTTTTGTTTCTAATTTAGATTGAATGTATTTTATTTCTTGAAGACTTATATCATCTTCTTTAATTAATTCATCTACATAAAATCTGTAGCCTTTAGCAGATGGCACTCTACCACTTGAAGTATGTGGTTTTTCTAAATACCCTGTTTTTTCTAGCTCTACCATTTCATTACGAATGGTAGCACTACTACAACCTAGCCTATACTTTTTTTCTATAGCTCCAGAGCTAACAGGTTCTGCTGTGTTAATATATTCATCAATTATTGCTTGTAAAATTTTCTTTTTTCTTTCTTCTAACACATTTTTCACCTTCTTATTAATTTATATAGGCTTTATTTTTAGCACTCTTTCTTCTTGATTGCTAAACTTTATATATATTATAACCATTTTTAGCAAATGTCAATACCGATTGCTAAAAATTGTGTGAATTTTGTGTGCCCTACACAAATTCTTCCCACACAATATTAGCAAAATCAAGTCCTTTGTTTGTTAATTTTATTGTATCTCCATCTATTTCAATTAACTCCTGCTTAGTTAATTTTTCTAACTTATCATGATATAAATATATTGGATTTGCTACAAATTTAAGTTTAAACTCTTGAATACTAATTCCATTTAACTTTCTTAATCCTAGAAGCATATATTCATTTTGCTTATCTTCTAAAGTTTGCTTTTCATGAAATATTAAGTTTTCTCTTTGCTTATTTTCTTCTATATTTTTTATATATTGTTCAATTGAATCAATATTAGATACTCTACAAGAATTAATATATGAATGTGCAGCTGCTCCAAAACCAATATATTCTTTTTGTTTCCAGCAATCCATGTTGTGTTTAGATTCATATCCTGCTTTAGCAAAGTTAGATATTTCATAATGTTTATACCCATTTTGCTCTAGTATTTCTTTTGCTCTCCAATACATTTTTCTTTCATCATCTTCTGAAGGAAGTCGTATTGTTCCATTTTGAACTCCTTTTTCTATTTTTGTATTTTCTTCTACAATTAGTGAATATAAAGAAATATGTTCTGGCTCTAATGAAATCACTTCTTCTACTGAGCTTTCTACATCTAAAACAGTTTGCTCTGGAAGCCCTATCATTAAATCTACATTAATATTTTTAAAATCAACTTCTCTTGCTAAACGGTAAGTATCTACAAATTCATAATAGTTATAAATTCTTCCTATATTTTTTAGTAAATGATTTTGTGTAGCTTGCAAACCTATACTTAGCCTATTTATTCCTATACTTTTATAATCTTCTAACTTTTCTAATGTAGAAGTGCCAGGATTTACTTCTATAGTTATTTCTGCATTTTTATCTACTTCATAATTTTCATAAATTGCATTTAAAATTTCTGTAATATATTTACTATTTATAAAAGATGGAGTTCCACCGCCAATATATATTGTTTTTACAATGCTTAAAAAGTTAAATTCCTCTTCGTTTTTCTTTTTCTTAATTTCATTTATTAAACTTTTTATATATCTTGGTACCCATTCATCTTTCTCTGCCATTGAATAAAAATCGCAGTAATAACATTTTTGTTTACAAAATGGAATATGTACATAAATTCCTATTTCTTTTGTCATAATATTTAAATTCGTAAAATTTATATACGAATATCTCCTTTCTTAAATTTTAAGTATTTCTTTTTTCTTCTGCAATCTTTTGTATTGCTTTAAGTCTATGATTTACACCCGATTTTCCAATTGGAGTTTTTAAAAGTTTTCCTAGTTCTTGTAAAGATGCATCTGGATTTTCTAGTCTTAAAATTGCTATTTCCTGTAAAGAAGTAGATAAATGTTTAAATTCTTCTGTTTCTTGCAAATATTTAATATCTTCTATTTGTTTAACAGCAGCATTAATTGTTTTACTTAAATTTGCTGTTTCGCAATTTACTTTTCTATTAACACGATTTCTAATATCTCTTAAAACTCTTACATCTTCAAAACTAAGAACTGATTTATTTGCTTGAATTAATGCTAAAAAATTTGCAATTTCATCTCCATCTTTTGTGTATAGTGAATAATCATTTTTCTTTTTTAATATTTTGCAAAAAATTTGATATTGTTCTAAAATTTCTAAAACTATTTTTGCATTTTCCCTCGTTTCAAAAAGAATCTCTAAATGATATGTACTTTGTGGATTACTAATTGAACCACTTCCTAAAAAAGTACCTCTTACAAATGCCTTTTCTAAAATGTCATTTTCTTTTAAGGCTTTTTTTATAATATCTTCTTTTAAAAGTATTTTATTTTCTTTATATTCAATTTCATCTAATTTTGGCATAATAATTGTAATGCAAAAATTTTTACCAATCATTTCAATTTCATAGTTTGTATAGTTTAAATTAGTAAGTAATTTTCCAAAACGATTAATATTATACTCATTTTCTGTTGAAAATTTTAATTTATTTTTTTCTATACTTACATGATTTGTAGCTATATAGCCTAATAGTTCATATTTTACTACATCTTTATTAGCTAAATTGCTTAATTTACTTATTTCTTCTTTAACTTCACTTGAAAAAGACATTTTTTCACCTACTTTTTAAAAATAAGAACCCTATCGTTTCCACCTAAATCTTTAATTGCATTTTTAGTTTCTAAAATAAGATTTTCACTTGATTTATTACTTTTATTTTCAAAGTTTTCTTTATATATATTAATAATTTTATCTGCTTGGTTATAGCCAATTTCTAAAATTAAATATCCATTTGGCAATAAATGTTTACATGCGTTTTTTAATATTTCTTTATAAAATTGCAGACCATCTTCGCCACCATTTAATGCTAGCTCTGGCTCATTTTGTACCTCTTTAGAAAGTTCTTTTATTTTATTTCTTTCTATATACGGAGGATTTGATACTATATAATCAAATTGTTTTTCATTAATATTTTCAAATAAATTAGAACATACAAATTCTATTTTTTGTTCTACATTATTTAAAATAGCATTTTTTTTAGCAACTTCAATGGCTTCTTTACTAATATCTGTTGCTAATATTTGCACATTTTGAATATATTTCGCAATTGATATTCCAATACAACCACTTCCTGTACATAAATCTAAAACTTGAATTTGCTTATTTTCTTTTACTTTTTCTGTACTATAGTTTTGTATAATTTCTTTATTTTTTAAATTTCTTACATCTTCAATTTTTAAATTTCTTTTTTCTATAATTTTAATTGCAGTTTCCACTAAAATTTCAGTATCTGGCTGTGGTATTAGTACATTTTCATTAACAAAAAAATTTAATCCCATAAATTCTTGATTATTTGTAATATATTGTAAAGGCTTTCCATTAATTATTTCTTGAAGTTTTTCTTCATATTCTAATTTTTTTTCTTTAGTTACTTCTTCTAAGCTGTTTATTACAAATTCACTAGAAGTTTGATTTAAAATATATTCTAATAATTTCTTTGATTTAATATATGAATCTTCTATTTTATATTCATTTAAAGTTTTTTTACCTAGTTCAAGTAATTCTTTTTGGTTCATTTTTACTCTCTTTTCATTTTTCTTATTTTTAGATTATATCACTATAAAAAGCAAAGTACAATATTTTCTAAAAGGCAAAAAAATGCCCCGCCTTAGCCGTAAGGTGAATGAAATTTTAAGGACCTGCTTTCACAGGTGGGTGTCTTGTTGAATGCTCCTGGGTTTCTTATATATTAAATATAAGCATACACGCCACATTCAAAGGCGGACTCCCTTTTAAAATTTGTTGGTTCTAAAATTCCAGTCTACACGCACTATGCAGGGAAAACTCTTATTTAATTGTTATTATTATATTATCATAAACAATGCTTACTTGCAAATTCATTTAAAATACATTTAACTAGTTTTAAATAATACATTCTATTATTTTCTTTATTTTTCTTAAGTTTAATATGTTATTTAATTTATTTATATTTCTTCTATTTTAAAGTCTATAATGTCATTTGCATCTTCATCTAAAAGATGTTCTAGTTTATCAGTTTTGCCAGCTTCTATTGATGGAATTATTATTGTAGTTTGTATTTGCTCTCCAGTACTTTTTATTAATGTTAATTTTGCAACTTCACTTACAAAATTAGTAGTACCAGCATTTGTTATGTCTGCTGTAATTTTGTTTCCACCATCTTCGCTTTTGTATTGAATGTTTGTAATTAATAT
The DNA here is from genome assembly GCA_947626765.1 of uncultured Clostridia bacterium. GTDB lineage: Bacteria > Bacillota > Clostridia > TANB77 > CAG-508 > CAG-273. Next base: position 8,489 of record CANQTQ010000037.1, on the reverse strand, counting down.
TGTTTTATATGTTTTTACATTAGTAGTATTATTGCTACTTTCTAAATTAGTTACGGTATTTGTATTAGTTTCATTATTTATATCGCTTATGCTGTTATTATTAATGGTATTTTCAGTATTACTTGTGTTAGTATTATTTGTATCAGTATTATTAACATTTCCATTAACAGCATTTTGCATAAAATTAGACATGTTTTGCATTTCTGTTTCTTGTTTACTTGGAGTATTAGCTGTATTATTTTGTGCACCCTTAGATGATTTCATAATTATTACTGATACCATAATAATAAACATAATTCCTATTAATGTAAAAACTACCTTTCTTTCTTTTGGTGTCATTTGTAACTTCCTCCTTTTTTACATTTTAAAGTATCTTTCATTTATATTAAATCATAATAATTTTAGAATGTAAATAGATATTTTTAATCTAGTATTAATTTCCTTTTTAGTATATTATTTGTAACAATTCCAATTCCTATAAATTCTTTATTTATAGTTTGAATTTGATATATTCCATCTTCAAAATTTTTTTGTATTTTTACTCCATTTAGTAACAATTCTATTTCTTTTTTTTCTAAATATATAATATTATAATCTTTAAAGAATTCTTTAATAGTAATAATATGTTCATTTAAATATTCTTCATTATCTTTATTTTTTTCTAGTTCTTCTATAGTTATTGCAGAAGAAATTTCAAAATTTCCTACTTTAATTCTATTAAGCTCTTTCATGTATCCTACAGTTTTTAATTTTGTTGCTATTTCTTCACATAAGCTTCTAATATATGTTCCTTTAGAGCAATGTACACGAAAAGAAATGGTTTTTAAATTATAATTTATTTCTATTAATTCCATATTATATATTTCAATTTCTCTTTGTGGAATTTCTACTTGCTTTCCGCTTCTTGCATATTCATATAGCTTTTTCCCATCTATTTTAATTGCAGAATAAATAGGTGGGGTTTGTTTTTGTTTCCCCACCATACTTTTTAATATGCTTTTTACATTTTCTATTTGTAAGCTGTTTAAATCAACTTCTTTTTTTTCTAATACTTCTCCTTCACTATCTGCTGTAGTTGTTTTTTCTCCCAAGCCAATTACTGCCTCGTATATTTTGTTATGATTAATTAAATATTCAGAAAGTTTTGTTCCTTTTCCTAGTAAAAGTGGTAAAACTCCTGTAGCCATTGGATCTAATGTACCAGTATGTCCAACTTTTACCTTACATATTTTTTTTACTTTTGCTACTACATCATGAGAAGTAAATTCTTTTGGCTTATTTATAATTAATATTCCATCCATTTTTAGTACCTTTTTAAATTCATGTAAAAATATTACAATAGCCTAATTATTTCTTTTAAAATCATTTCTTTTGCTTGTTCTATTGTCCCTGGAATAGTACACCCTGCTGCTTTTGGGTGTCCTCCTCCTCCAAATGCAACACATGCATCTGAAACATTTACATATTCATTAGAACGAAGTGAAATTTTGCATCCTTTATCTGTTTGACGTATAAATATAGATACTTCAACATTTTCTATGTCTCTAGCATTTTCTACTATTCCTTCATAATCTCCATTTTCCGCATGCACTTTTTCTTCATCTTCTTTAGTAATATATGTATAGGCAATTTTTCCATTTTCTAAAAATTCTACCCTATTGTTTGCTATACGATGAAGTTCAAAATTTGCCTTTGTTTTTGTTTCTAATACTTGGCGATAAATCTTAGATACATTTACACCTTTATTAAGTAGCCACGCAACAAATTCAAAAGTTTCTGCTGTAACTCCTTGATACTTAAATCCACCTGTATCTGTAATAATTCCAGCTAAAATGCATGTTCCAATATCTTTAGTAATTTCTATTCCAAAGTATTCTAAAATAACTAATAAAATTTGACTACAAGCTGGTGAATCTGGATTTACATAGTTATAATCACCAAACATTGTATTTGTACCATGATGGTCAATAGACACTTTTACTTTTGCATTTTCAAAATAATTAGAAAATCCATTTAGCATTTTAATTGTAGCACAATCTAAAGATATTGCTAAATCATAATGCTCTATATCACTTTTTGTTTTTATTTGTTCAATTCCTGGCAAACAATTAAATACTTTTGAATGCTCAGGTATTATAATATCTGGATTTTTTCCATATGCTTTTAATGCATGATACATTGCTAAGCTACTTCCCATGGCATCTCCATCTGGATTTTCATGTGTAAGAATAACAATTTTATCTGCCTTATTAATTTGGTCTAAAATATCGTCTAAAGTCATTTGATAACCCCTTTACTTTTTATTTACAATAGTTTTATAAATATAATAATTTTTTAACTATATTTTACTAAAACAATTTAAAATTTTCAAATATATTTTTTAACTATATTTCTTAATCGTCTTTTTTATTAGTATTTAAATCTTTTAATATGCTATCAATTCTTGCTCCGTATTCAAAAGAATCATCTATTTCAAATATTAATTCTGGTGTAATTCTTAAATTAATATTTTTAGCAACTTGACTGCGAATAAATCCAGAAGATTCTTTTAATCCTTCCATTGTTTTACTTACACTTTTAGAATTTAAAATACTTACATAGATTTTTGCATATTTAAAATCAGGAGTAATTTTTGCTTTTGTTACACTAATTAAACCTGTAACTTTTGAATTTTTAAGTTCAAACATAAGCACATGGCTTATTTCTTTTTTTAATTCTTCATTAACTCTATTTAGTCTTGCCTCATTTTTTGGCATTTAGCTTTCATCCTTTCTTTTTATAGCTGACCTGTCCCTTTTCATCCAAAAGGGGAAAAAGGGACTGTCCCCTATCTCACTTGCTCCATGATGTAAAATTCCAAATTGTCTTCTTCTTTTACATCATTATAACCTTCTATTTGAAGTCCACATTCAAAACCTTTTGATACTTCTTTAACATCATCTTTGAAACGCTTTAATGAAATTAATTTTCCATCATGTATAACAACATTTTCACGAATTACTCTTACTCCAGCATTTCTTTCAATTTTTCCGTCTAATACATAAGCACCTGCAACAGTTCCAACATTAGAAACTTTAAATGTTTGTCTAACTACTGCATTTCCAATAATTTTTTCTTCATAAACTGGATCTAGCATTCCTTTCATTGCTGCTTCTACATCTTCTATTGCTTGATATATAACAGAATATTGTTTTATTTCTACATTTTCTTTTTCTGCCATGTCTTTTGCAGTATTTACAGGTCTTACATTAAATGCAATAATTATACAATTTCCGGCTTTAGCAAGTTGTACATCTGATTCTGTAACAGCTCCAGCTACTGCATGAATTACTTTTACTTTTACTTCATCATTAGATAGTTTTTCTAATGATTGTTTTAATGCTTGTGCAGTACCTTGTACATCTGCTTTTACAATGATGTTTAATTGTTTTAAGTTTTCACTTTCCATTTTTTCAAATAGATTGCTTAATGTTACTTTGTTGTTTTCAGCCATTGCTTGTTCTCTTTCTTGGCGTTTTCTTCTTTCTATTAAGTGTTTAGCCATTTTTTCATCTTTAACTTCATAGAAAGTATCTCCTGCTTCTGGAACTTCTGTTAATCCCATAACCTCTACTGGTGTAGATGGACCTGCTTTTTTAACTTTTTGCCCTTTGTCATTTTTCATTGCACGAATTCTACCAATAGACTTACCAACAACAATTGTATCTCCTTCATCAAGTGTTCCTCTTTGTACTAAAATAGATGCAATTGGTCCTTTTGCTTTATCAAGCCTTGCTTCAATAACAGTACCCTTTGCTTGTTTATGTGGGTTTGCTTTAAGTTCTTTCATGTCTGCTACTAATAGTACCATTTCTAGTAAATTATCTATATTAATTTTCTTTTTAGCAGATATTGGAACATAAATAGTATCTCCGCCCCATTCTTCTGGAACTAATTCATATTCCATTAATTCTTGTTTTATTTTTTCTACGTTTGCACCTGGTAAATCTATTTTATTTACAGCTACAATTATTGGAATTTCTGCTGCTTTTGCATGATTAATTGCTTCTACTGTTTGTGGCATAACTCCATCATCTGCTGCTACTACTAAAATAGCAACATCAGTAATTTGTGCTCCTCTAGCACGCATTGCAGTAAATGCTTCATGACCTGGTGTATCTAAGAAAGTAATTTCTCTATTATTTATATTTACTTTATATGCACCAATATGTTGAGTAATTCCACCTGCTTCTCCTTCTATTACATTTGTACTACGAATTGCATCTAGAAGTGATGTTTTACCATGGTCAACGTGTCCCATAACAACAACTACTGGTGGTCTTGCTTCTAATTCTTCTTCTTGATCTTCTGTTTCATCAAATAAAATGTCTTCTTCTTTTATTTCTTCTTTTTTATTTGCAGTTATTCCAAATTCTCCAGCAACTAAAAAAGCTGTATCAAAATCTATAGTATTATTAATTGTTGCCATAATACCATAATTAAATAACTTTTTAATAACCTCTCCACTTGTTTTTTTCATTTCTGTTGCTAAATCTTTTACAGTTATTGTTTCTGGTATTGTAATTTCTTTTAATTCAAATATTTTTTGTTTTGTTCTTTCCTCTTCTTTTGGGAATTTGCGTTTGTTCTTCTTGCCTCTTTCAGTAGTTAAATCATAATAATCTAGCATTCCACCATCTTGTTCATTAAACATATGTGATAATCTATCTACTTGTTTTAAATCTTTTAATTTGCCTTCGTTAAAGTCTTCACTAAAGCGGTCACCCTTTTTAGCTTTTGTTCCTTTTTTAGCTTTATTATCTTCATAACGATTTGCTTTTTCTTTGTCTATTGCTCTTGTACTAATATCGCGTTTGTCTTCTTTTTCAACAATTTCAGAAGCCATAATATCTTTAATATTACGGTCTATTCCTTTATTATCTAATGGTCTATTATTTCTATTAAATCTTTGGTTATTATCTCCATTACGTCCATAACGGTTTTGACCATTATTATCACCTTGGCGGTTTTGATATCTATTTTGATTGTAGTCGCCTTGACGATTATTATATCTATTTTGGTTATCTCCATTTTGACGATTCTTAAAGTGATTTTGTCCATTATCATTTTGGCGATTTTGATATCTATTTTTATTTTCATCTTGGCGATTGCTAAAATGATTTTGATAATTATTGTTTTCTTTATTATATGCAGATTTTATTTCTTCATTATTTTTTTCATGGTTAGTAACTGTTTCTTGAATTCTTGTTTCTTTAACATGAGAAGCATCAACTTTTTCCTCTTTTTTAGCTATTGTTGGAGTTTCTACTACATTAGAAGTAGTTTTTTCAGTAGCAATGTTTACTTCTTCTTTTTCTTCTTTCTTTTCCTCTTTTGAACTATTTTTTATGCCAAATAATTCACTAACAGTCATTGGTTTTACTGGCTGTTTTCTATATACAATATTAAAGTCTTGGTTTTTCTTTCTTTCTACAAAGCCAACATCTTTTCTATTTTCTCTTTCTTCCTTTTTTTCTTCTTTTACTTCGTCTGCTAAAATAACCTGTCTTCTAATAATGACTGGTGTTGAATCTTTTTTATTATCTTTTTCTTGTTTCTTTTCCTTCTCCATATTTTTTTTCTCTTTTTCTTCTTTCTTTTCCTGTTTTAAATTTTCTTGTTTTGAAAAACTATCTTTAATTTTTTTTGCTATTTCTTCTTCTACACGACTTAAATGACTTGTTACTTCTACTCCCATTTTTTGTGCTCTAGCTATTATTTCTTTGCTTTCTACTCCCAGATCTTTAGCAATTTCATGTATTTTGATTTTTGCCAATTACTTCACCCCCATTAATGATTTTTATAATTGATTCTGCAAAACCTTTTTCTTTTATACCAATTACTGCTTTGTTAAGTTTTCCGCATGCCCTGCTTAAAGACTCTATTTCACAAATTTCATATATTGGTATATTAAAGCTATTACATTTTTCTTTAAATATTTTTTTTGTTCTATCTGATGCATCTTTTGCTATCAAAATTAATTTAACACTTTTATTTTCAATTGATTCAATACAAGCATCTGTACCAGCTACAATTTTTGAAGCTTTGGTTGCTAGACCAATTGAACCATATAATTTTTGATAATTAATCAATATTACACCTCTTATTTTTCTATTTCATTTTGTAATTCTTTGTAAATAGTTTCATCTATTTTAGTTTCAAAACATTTTTCTAATCTCTTAGAATTTATTGCCTTTTTTAAGCATTCTATATTATCACAAATATATGCTCCTCTTCCTGGCATTTTACCAGTTCTATCAAGGCTTATTTTTCCATCTTTATTTTTTACAACACGAATTAATTCTTTTTTTAATTTTTTTGTGTTACATCCCATACAAGTACGACTAGGTAATTTCTTCAAAATGTACACTCCTTTATTTTAAATGTATTTATAAATTTTATTCATTATTACTGTTATTCTTCTATGTTTGGGCATTTTTTAAGATTCTTCTTGTGCTTTACTAATCATTTCTCTAAATTGTGATTCACTTTTAATGTCTATTTTCCAGCCTGTTAATTTTGCAGATAGTCTTGCATTTTGACCAGACTTTCCAATTGCTAAAGATAATTGGTCATCTGGTACAATTACTTGTGCAAATTTTTCTTCTTCGTTAATATCTACTGCCATTACCTGTGCTGGAAGTAATGCTGCTGATATAAATATAGATGGGTCTTCATTCCATTCAATTACATCAATTTTTTCTCCATTTAACTCATTAATAATATTTTGTATACGTATACCTTTTTGACCTACACAAGAACCAACTGGATCTATATTTTCGTTTGGAGAATATACTGCAACTTTGCTTCTACTTCCCGCATCTCTTGAAACACTTTTTATTTCTATAACACCTTCATAAATTTCTGGTATTTCTAGTTCGAATAATTTTCTTACAAAGTCTGGACATGATCTAGAAACAGTAACTTGAGGTGAACCTTTTAAACCTTTTTCTACTTGTAATACATAAGCTCTTACTTTATCATTTACATGGTAATGTTCTGTAGGTATTTGTTCTTTTGCTGGCATAACTGCTTCTAATTTTCCTAAATCTAATACTACAATGTTGTTATCTGCTTTTTGAACAATACCAGAAACAATTTCACCTTTTCTATTATAAAATTCATCAAATAGTATGTTTCTTGATTCTTCTCTAATTTTTTGTACAATAACTTGTTTTGCAGTTTGTGCTGCAATTCTACCAAAGTTTTTAGGTGCAAGTTCTATTTCAGCTTTATCTCCTAATGACAATTTTTTATCTAATTTTTTTGCATCTTCTAATAGTATTTCGGAATTTGGATTTTGTACTTCTTCTACTACATCTTTTACAGCATAGATATGAACTTCGCCTGTTTCTTTGTCCATTGTAACTTTTACATTTTCTTCTGAATCAAAGTTTCTTTTATATGCTGTAACTAATGCTGTTTCTATTGATTCTAATAAATATTCTTTTTTTATTCCTTTTTCCTTTTCTAATTCTTGTAATGCTAATACTAATTCTGTGTTGTCAATTGCTAGTACATTTTCCTTTGCTTTCTTTTTCATTTTTTTAATTCCTCCCTTAATTACCAATTATATTTTAATTTCATATTTGCAATATTATTTCTATCTATTGTTAGCTCATTATTTTCTACATCTAATATTATTTGATTGCTAGTAAAATCTTTTAAAATGCCTTCTATTTGTTTTTTAGGTTTTTCTTTTTTCTTTTTTGGTTTTGTTTCTTCATTTTCATTAGTCTCTTTTATATTAATTGGTTTGAAAAGATTTACTGTAACTTCTTCTCCTATACTTTGTTTAAAATGTTTTTCTTTTCTTAAAAGTCTTTCTATTCCTGGTGAAGAAACTTCTAAGAAATATTGGTCTTTAATATAGTTTGCTTCATCTAATAAGTCTGAAATGGCATCATTTACTTTTTCACAATCTTCTAAGCTGATTCCATTTGGCTTATCTATGAAAATTCGTAAATAATAGTCTTTGGCTTCTTTTTCATATATAACATCATAAAGTTCATAGCCTAAATTTTCAATTGTTTGTTTTAACAATTCTTCAATTTTTTTTTCCATATAATCCCCTTACTACGATAGAAGAGTGGGATTTGTTCCCACTCTTCTAGTAATTTTTTATGCTATTTAAGATTATACCCTATATTTCCAATAATTGCAAGAGTTTTTTAAATTTTTTTGGTAATCCTACGCTATATTACATAATTACAGTATTACAAGATTAGAACTATTTAATTTGATGCACGAATTTTAATTAGAAATGTTCCAAATTGCTGGACGGAAAGTTGTATTTTTTCGAGTGTCGCCCGTAAAGCCGTAATTAGGACCGCCGTCGTTGTAGTAGGTGAAGCCGTCGAACCCGAGAACGCCCGGAAGTTTGACAGTTCGAAAACTTGTAAGCATTAAAAATGCTTAATTTTTTTGTCAATTTTTCCATTTTTTCTTGC
>CANQTQ010000036.1 GCA_947626765.1 uncultured Clostridia bacterium | reverse complement strand
GTCATGCAAATTTTTATCTATTTAAAAATATTAAAAAAATTTTAATATTTATATTGACAATTAATAGTTAGTCTTTCTTTTTCGTAATTTATTTTATCATATTATTTTAATTTTAGAATACCCATTTTGAAAAAAATATATTCTTTTGTGTAATATTTTTTTTAAATGATAATATATTTTACTAATTTGCTATTTACTTTTTTATTAATTTATAGTTTAATAATTTTAGTTTATATAGAAAGGGGCTATATATATGGAGGAAAATCAAGAAAATAAAAATGAACAAATTGATGAGAATGTTCAAAATGAAACTAATGAACAAAATAATGAAAATACTCAAAATGAAGCAGGTGAGCAAAATGGTTTAGAAGCAAATGACAAAACTGTTATTTTAAATTATTCTTCTGAAGAATTAAAAAATGAAACAAAGCAAACTGTAGAACAAATAAAAGAAACTATTAAAAGTACTGATTTAAAAAAGGATTCTAAAGTTGCTAAAGGCTTTTTCTCTTCATTTTTTAAAAATCCTTTAGAAGAAGTTGAAAAATGTGCTTCTGATAATAAATCTAGCTTTTTGAAAATTGCTATTATTACATTATTAGTTTGGCTAATTTCATTATTTATAAGCGAAGTATTTTCAATTGCTAATAGATATATTTTTGGGGCATATGGAAGTTTTTCATATTTCTTTAGAAACTTACTTCCAAATATTCTTGATATTATAAAAGGATTAGTTGCACCAATTATTAGCATTGCTGTTTTATCAAGCTTAATTTATCTATTTAATAAGAAGAAAGATAAATCCTTTTTGACTATTGCATCTACAATAGTAGTTGCGCATATTCCAGTTGTTGTTGCAAATATTGTTAATTTACTTACAATATTTGGTTCTGGAATATCAAAAATTACTAGTTGTTTTTCATCTTTCTGTAGTATTTTGTATTATATTCTCCTATACTTTGCTATTAAGCATTTATCTGGAGAATCAGAAAACAAATCTTATTTTTGGAAATTTGCTTTAATTATAGGTATATTCTATGTTGCAAAATTTATCTTTAGTTATTTAGGAATTTATTTGTAATTAATGTATCCTATATGATAGAAATTATCTTTTTTAAAGTAAAAAAGTGTTTTAGCATTGCTAAGACACTTTTTCTGATTTTTTGATTCAAATAAATTTATTATAACATTGTAACTATCATAAAATAATAAAATATAAATACATTTTATTATTTTATGAAAAATAATTTATATAATTTTGATTTATAGTATCATTCCATATACTAATATGCCAATATTATCATGATAAATTTCTTGAAACTGTGAAATTGATAGTGGATTTTCTCCGTATACCTGCTTCTATTGTAAAACCTGGCTTATTATAATTTTGAATAAACCAGTCTTTATAGCCTGCAAAACTTGAATTATACGGCACTTTTGTTAATTTATAACCTGAAAACTTTGCAAATTCTTCCCCTATTTCTTTTGCTTTTGGTGGTTCATAGTCTAAAAACTGCCAATAAATTTCTTTTCCCTGTGTATGATAAGAAATACTTAAATTAAAATTATGCTTTAGTGTAAAATTATATAATGCAAGTGCTTCTGGCTCTGTTAATGGCTCTTTGCCAACAAAATCTCTAGGCGCTGGATTTGTAAATCCTTGTGAAAATTTTATTCTCTTTGCTTCTTCCCATTTTGCTGGAAATTGTAAATTTAAATCCACACCATTAAAATTTGCTTTCCATCCGTCTGGAAAAGAAATATTTTTATACTTTTTTGATATCTCTAAATAATTTTTATAAATATTACTATTTTTCTCTAAACTTCCTGTTACTAAATCTATTCCGTCTGGATTTACCATTGGTATAACATATAAAGATACCATGCTAAATAAATGTTTAGCAGGCTTACCGTAAATTACTTCATTTAAACTAATAGCTCTTGAAAAATTTTCTATAAATTTCATAAGTAAAGTGCTTGTAATCCATTCATTTGCGTGTATTCCTCCATGATATAGTACTTCTTTTTTTCCATTTCCTATTTTAATATATGGTATTTTCTTTTTTAAAACGCTATGCCCTATACTTCCTACTTTTAAAAATGCATATGTATTTTTTAATTCTTTTATATTTTCTTTCAATATTCTATAACTATAACTTACATTTGTAGGAACAATTTCAGTTACATTTTCCTTCATAAAAATATACCTCCATTTATTCTTTTAATTATTAATATGCTTCTTTCTTTATTTAGTTACATCATTATTTTTCTATTCAAATATTTTTCTCACAAAAATTTATCAAGTGGAATATAAATAAATTAGTTTAAAATTTAAAATGAAAGGAGAACAAGTTGTAATACTCAAATAATTAAGTATTATAAACAACTTAAAGTGGAAATGAATTACAAATATTATACTTCAAATAACAATGGGCAAGATAATTATGGCTTAAAATACATAAATGAACAAGGTTATGGATTAATATGCAAAGACTATAAGCTAGAGTTTCCTCCTCAACATCAGGATACTCAGCCTGGAATGGAATACTTAATGAAACCTAGACCTATATTTAATAATCCATATTATAGAGGCTCTGGAAAACTTATGAATAAAATTGCAATAATAACTGGTGGCGATTCTGGAATAGGAAGGGCAGTAGCAGTAGGCTTTGTAAAAGAAGGTGCAACTGTAGTAATTGCCTATTATAATGAGCATAAAGATGCTGAAGAAACAAAAAACTTTATTGAAAATCTTGGTGGGGAATGTTTACTACTTTCAGGTGATATTAAAGATACTTCTTTTTGCGATAAAATCGTAGATGAAACTATGAAAAAATTTGGCAAAATTGATATCTTAGTAAATAATGCAGGTGTTCAATACCAGCAAAAGAGTTTACTGGATATAACAGATGAGCAATTTGATTTAACAATGAAAACTAACATATATTCTATGTTTTACTTAACAAAAAGGGCTTTAAAGCATATGCTTCCCGGTAGTAGTATTATAAATGTAACATCTATAACAACATTTAAAGGAGAGCCAGAATTAATAGACTATGTAACAAGTAAGGGTGCTATAGTTGGATTTACAAGGTCACTTGCTACTAATTTGGCAGAAAAAAATATAAGGGTAAACGCTGTGTCTCCTGGTGTATTTTGGACACCCCTTCAACCTGCTTGTTGGGAAGCGGAAAAAATACCTACTCTTGGTTCAGATGCACCTATGGGCAGAGCAGGTCACCCTTATGAAATAGCACCACTTTTCATTTATTTAGCAAGTTCAGACTCTTCATATGTTACAGGTCAAGTTATGCATATTAATGGCGGTGAATATAAGGGTTAGATTTAATTATTAATAATTTATTATTTAACAGCACATTATTCTTAAAGATTAATGTGCTGTTAATGTTTACATAACTTTAGATTTTAAATTTACAAAACTTTATTTTTTTAATTTTTTTAATAAAAATTACAACAAACCATTGAGATTTGTAGATTTTTGTGATATATTTTGCTTAATTCAATTAGGAGGATTAATATGAATTATATTAATGACTATGATAGCAAAACTGATGAAGAATTAGTTAGTATAATTCGCACCGGCGACAAAAAAGCAACTGAAGTTTTACTTAAAAGATATCAAGACCTAGTAAAATACAGTACTAGTAAGTTTTTCTTATATGGTGGAGACGAAAATGATGTATTTCAGGAAGGTATGATAGGTCTTTATTATGCAATTAAAAACTATAAGCAAGATTCTGGTGCCTCTTTTAAAACATTTGCTAAATTATGTATAGACAGGCATTTAATAACCGCTATTAAATTATCTAGTCGCCAAAAACATTTACTTTTAAATAATGCTATATCTATAAATTCAACTATGGAAAGTGATGAGAATTCTAATGAAGTTATAAACTTTTTAAAAAATGAAAATAGTGAAGATCCTTCTGAAATAGTTTTAAGAAATGAATATTTAAAAGAATTAACTTCTGAAATAACAAAAAACTTAAGCTCTAAGGAATTAGATGTGTTAGAACAATTTAAAACAGGAAAAAGCTATGCTGAAATTGCTAATTTATTAAATTGTAATGTTAAGTCTGTTGATACAGCTTTAACTAGAATAAGAAGAAAAGCAAATAAGATTCAAGAAAAATTTGATAACGAATAGAAAATTGGCATTATATTTCATGATATAATGCTATTTTTTATACACTATATTGTAAAATGTAAAAAATATAATGTAATTATTTTGTTCTTTTTACATAAAAATAGTAGGAAAATAAATTTCCTACTATTTTGGTGCACCAGGAGGAATTCGAATCCCCGACCTCTCGGTTCGTAGCCGAGTGCTCTATCCAGCTAAGCTACTGGTGCATATTATTACTTTTAACTTTATTTAAACATGTTGCGTCCACGCAACAATATAATTATATAGTGAAATTAGAAAATATTCAATAGAAAATATTAAAAAAACTTGCAAAATCAAAAAAAGTGTGCTATATTATATTGGTAGCAAATAAATCGAGGCGTAGCGCAGTTGGTAGCGCGCGTGGTTTGGGACCATGAGGTCGCAGGTTCGATCCCTGTCGCCTCGACCAGCCTTAAGAGGCTTAAAACATAGAAATAGCAAGTAATATAAAACTTGCTATTTTTTATTTTTTCTTTCAAAAGTGACGAAAAGGTGACGAAAATAAATTTTTACATATTGACATTTACACATCTATAATATATTATAGCAACAAATAAGGCAAAGAAATTAGGGTGAGTATGTAATGTATATAGTTTTTATAGATGAGTCAGGTCAACCAGGAAGTTGGAATGAAAAAGAAAAATGTTTAACCAATAATAGTAGTAAATATTTTACATTAGGTGGCTTTATGATAGAAGCGGATAATATTTTAAAGCTTGAATCTGCATTTAAAGACATAAAGCTTAAATATGGCATAAAGGAATCAACAGAAGTAAAATGGAGTTCTTCATATTCTAAATTAGGGTTAAATTATGAGCAATATATAAATATGAATACAGATATTATAAATATGATAAGTCAATATAAAAATTCTGTTATTGGTATTGTAATGGATAAAGAAAGTTGCTATAAAAATAAAAAAGGAATAAACAATCATAATGATTTATATGCGTTTGCTTTAAATTTACTAATGGAAAGATTTTGCATGGAAATTTCTGATAGAGATGGCAGAAATGCAACGACTCCAGCTATGATGTTTACAGACAGTAGAAAAAACGATAATAATAACAAACTTGATAAAGAATTACAAATAGCATATTTGAGAGCAAAGAATTTAGGAACATATTATATAGAATTTCCTAATTTTTGTGAAAGCTTAGTTTTTATAGATTCTAGTTATTCAAGTGGAATACAATGTGCTGATTTTTGTGCAGGTGCAATTCATAAAAATTTTGAAGCAAATGATAATAAATTTTTTAATTTATTATTGCCAGCAATTAGAAAAAACAAAGATAATAATATTTTTGGATATGGAATAAAATTGTATGAATAAAAAAAGAGTGGCTGATGAGATTAGTTGTCTAATCTAACACACCATTTGTTGGTGCTACATCAGCCTACTTTTGTTCTGTTAATAAAAATTATATAATTTTTAAGCAAAAATGTCAAGTAATTTTGGCATTTTTACTAGTATATGCAATAAAAATCAAATTATTATGAATTTTTTACTTGTAAAAAATTCTCCATTTTATCTGCTACTTCTTTAAAACTATTATCAAAAAAATGTGAATAAATGCTATGAGTTATTGCTATATTTGAATGTCCTGCTCTTTTGCTAATTATTTGTGTTTGTATTCCACTTGATATTTGTAATGAAATACTCGTATGCCTTAAAGCATGAAAAGTAATATCTTTTAAATTATATTTTTTAATAATATGTTTTAATATTTTATATGGTCTATCTGGGTGCATATCTTCGCCAAAATCTGTTGTAAATACTCTCCTTGAATTTTGCCACTTACTACCTAACAATAGTTTTTGTTTATCTTGTTCTAATTTATATTTTTTCAATATTTTAATAGTAGTAGGTGCTATATAAACAGTTCTATTACTTGTATCTGATTTAGTGTTTTTCTCAAATGTGCCATAACCTGATACATATTGAGTGGCTTTATTGATATTAATAGTAGACTTTTCAAAATCAATATCTTCCCATGTAAGACCTGTTAATTCCCCACGCCTGCAGCCACTATCTAATGCTAATAAAATAACAGCTTGATATTTTATAGGTTCATTTTGCAAAACTTCAATTAATTTCTGTACTTCTTCAGGTGAATAACAATTAATTTCTTTTTTATGAACTTTTATAGGTGTAACGTTTTGGTTAGGATTATTATATAAATATCCCCATTTTATAGCTGTATTTAATATTTCTGATATTAATGTATAGTGATGTTTTATTGTTTTTTCCGAATATCCTAATTCATCTTTTCTGTTTACATGACAATTTTTAAGTTCTTTATAAAAATCCTCTAATATTTTTACATTTATATCTTTTACTTTTATATGTCCTATATATTTACATATATTTTTACAGTATCTTGAATACTCCTGATATGTTTTTATTCCTATATTGTCTTTTTTTAAGTTTAACCATTCGTCGATTAATTCCTGCATGGTAATATTATTTTTTCTAACATAAGTATTATTTTTTAATTGTATTTTTAATTCGTTTTCACGAAGTACCGCTTCTTTTTTACCACCATAAAAAGTTTCTATATGCCTTATTCTTTTATTTCCATTATAGCCTATAGGAATGTCTATTTTATATTTTTTGTTTTTTTCTATTTCCTGAACAGCCATGTTTTTCCTCCTTATATTTAGCATGCAATTCTTCTAATAATTTTACAAATTGTTCTTTTGATAAATTTCCATTTTTATATTCTTTAAATGTTTTTTTATACCAAAGATTAAAATCATATAATATATCTTCACATTCTTTTACTAAAATATCATCATCTTCAAGTGCCTTATCTTTTGCTCTTTCTACTCTTTTATCCAATAAGCCAAATATATCATTATGAATCTTAAATATTTTATCATGCTTTCTGACTTCTTGAAATTTCACAGATTTTCTATAGTTAAAACAAGTTTTATTTTTGTCTTGTGGAGAAAGATAGTTACAATATCTAGTATTAGTATTTTTACTATTATTTATAAATATTTTTCCACAATTTATACATTTATGAATTTTAGTATTACTATTTATTATTTCAAATAATGATATCAATATAAACATTACTATTCCATCACATATATACGTTTTGTTTATATTTATATTTTTTTTATTATTTTCAAATATTGATAATTTTGTTTTTATATTTTTTTTATTAATTCCTTGTGATAGGTTGATATTAGTATAATAATTGTCAGAATAATATTCTAAAGTATATTTTAATTCGGGTATTTGCAATACATCTCTTACAAATGCCAAAAATATCGGTGTAGTAAAATGACTATTATTGATAATGCAATCTTCTAAAAATTGTTTAATAAAATTAATTTTTATATTAGTTTCACTGTCAAAGGATATATCATGGCTTAATAAATAAAGAACGAAATCCCCAGTTTTAAATGAAGTTATTATTTCTAGTCCTTTCATTTTCTTTTTTAAATTATAATATTTTTTTGCATCTTCTATAATAGTATTCAGTTTTTCCAAATTAGTATATATAAATTCATTCTTCCCTTTGTTTTTAATTTCATAATAAATAATTTTATCCATTTTATTAATCACCTTTGATTAAGTCTGTTTTTATTTATTATAAAACAACAACAAATAAAAGTCAAGTATTTTGCTTATTATCATATATTTTTAATAAATGTCTGCATTATTTTTCTGAAAAATAAAAAATATTTTGGTATTTAATTTTTGTTGTTAATGTTTTACACTATTATATAAAGGAGGCAAAAAAATGCAAAGAAAAAATGTTAATATTAGAAATGAAATTTTGAAAAATAATTTAAAATATTGGCAAGTGGCATACAAACTTCGGCTTAAATGATGGTAATTTTTCAAGATTATTAAGAAAAGAATTATCAGAAGAAAAAACAAAAGAAATTTTAAAAATAATAAAAGAATTAAAGGAGGAAAATAAAAATGCAGGAATATAAAGAAATTTTAAATATTAAAGAAATAGCGAAATATTTAAATTGCTCTGTAAGCATGATTCGCAAATTAATTTATGATAATCAGATTCCTTATTTTAGAATAGGTAATCGTTATTATTTTAATATTATTACTATAAAAAATTGGATTAGTGATAAATGTAATAATCAAATGGAAGGAGAAATGTATAATGGATAATGAATTAATTGATGAAGAAATACTAGAAACTTTTCCACCTTTTCAAGTTGAAGAATTAGACAAAGAAACTATATTAAGTGATTTAGTAATGGATTATTTAGTTGCTTTAAGAGATTCTTCAAATAAAACTAGAATTGTAGAAAAAGTTAGAGATAAAGCTAGAGAATTAAAAGTAATTACAGCTTTTAATAATATATATAAACAAACAGAAAGAGAAAAAGGCATAAGTCTTATTAAAGGGAATAATTATAATACTATAATATTTCCTGAATTAGAAGATACTCCATATAGAACAACTTCATATAAGATTACAGATGACGGTAAAATTTTGCAATCGATACCTAACCGAGGAGATATATTGGTTTCATATCAACCAATAATTCCAGTCGAGAAATATAAGAACTTAGAAAATGGAATTGAAAAAATAAAAATTGCTTTTTATGATAGTAATAAATGGAAAGATATAACAGTTAATAGGTTGATGATTGCAACAAGTCAGAATATAGTTAAACTTGCTGATTATGGGATAGAAGTTACTTCTGAAAATGCAAAACTATTAGTAAAATATTTATCTGAAATCATAAATCTTAATGAAGATAAGATTCTAGTAAACTCGTCTGTATCTAGACTAGGTTGGATAAATGAGGAATTTATACCTTATTCTAACAAATACTTATATGATGGAGATATAGATTATAAAAATATATTTGAAGCAGTAAAAGAAAGTGGCAGCTATGAATTATGGAAAGAAAAAATAAAAGAATTACGAAGTAAAAGTGTAGTTCTACGCTTTTGTATGGCTGCTAGCGCAGCTAGTCCATTAGTAGAAATTCTAAAAATAAACTCATTTATTGTTCATTTATGGGGTAAATCTTCTAACGGCAAAACAGTAGCACAGATGGTCTGTGCAAGCATATGGGGAAACCCAGCTAGAGGCAAATTACTTAGTACATTAGATAATACAAAAGTAGCCTCTGAAAGACTTTGCAATTTTTTACATAATATGCCTCTAATACTGGATGAATTGCAAATATTAAAAGATAGGGATAAAACCTATGATAATTTAATATATACACTAACAGAAGGAAAAGGTAGAGACAGAGGTACTATTAGTGGTGGAATTGATAGTATGACTAAATGGGATAACATTATAATTCTATCAGGTGAGGAACCTATTACAAGCAGTTTTTCTAAAGAAGGTGTTAAAAATAGAGTAATTGAGATCGAAGAGAATAACACAATAATAGAAAATGGCAATCAAGTTGTAGATTTAATTTTAAAAAACTATGGATTTGCCGGAAAAATTATTATTGAAGCTGTACAAAAGAAAAAAGATATACTTGATGAGTTTAAAAATATATCAGAGGAATTAAAAAAGCACATAAGCTATACTAAACAAATAAATTCTATAGCATGTATTTTAGTTGCAGATAAAATACTCTCATCTTTAATATTTGAAGATGAGCCTATCAAGATAGATGATATAAAAGATTACATTAATAAAGATACAGATGAAGCGGATAGATATATTAATTATATAATTGATATAGCTAATGCAAATTTAAATAGATTTGTAGATAGTCCTAGCTTAAAAGCAGATAATAATAAAATACCAATTGGAGAAATTTGGGGCAGAGTTATAACTGACGGTAATGGAGAAATAGAATATTATTGTTTTATTCCTAATAAGCTATATGAAATTTTAAAAAATAATAGAATTGATTGGACTGGAATAAAGAAGAAATTTGCAAATAAAGGCTATATTGAAATAAATCAAACTAAAGATAGGAACGAATATACAATAAGTCAAAAGATAAATAAAGTCACAACTAGAGTGATAAAATTAAAAAACATTAATTATAAAAAACGGATAGTTACGATTAAGTTACAATATAGTAGTAACCATTGAACAGCTAGAGTGAACTTGTATGTAAGTCATATAATATAAATAGTTACTTATATAATATATAAATATATTATTATAAAAAAATAAATTATAAAAATTAAAAAAATAAATATATTATAAAAATATATTTATTAATGTTAAATAAAGTAGTAACTACGTAACTAAAACATAAAAGTATTGAAATATGAATGTTTTTAAAACGAAAATACACGAAACTCATTTTCTAAACATATGGGGGAAGGTTTTATATTAAGTTGCAAGGCTTAGCTCCCGAAATTTTATAAAATTCATATTGCAAAATTCTAGCAGCATTTATAAATAAAAAAGCTAATTTACAAAATAATAGTAATTTAGCTTTTTTATTCTAATTCTTTTATAAAATCTTTTAACATATCTTCCATAGATATATTAAAAACTTTGCACAAAGCATAAAATTCGTACTCTTTAACAACTCTTTTTCCCATTTCAATATTTTGTAATGAAGATTTAGGAATATCGATACCTAATAATAAAAGCTTATTAGATAATTGTGTTAAAGAAAGTTTTTCCGCTTCTCGGAATCTTCTTACATTTTCACCAATTACATTTAATTTTCCATTATACTTTATAAATCTATTCATAAAATTAGTATTTCCTTTAATTAGATTTTTATTGATTTTATAATAAAAGTATGTTATTATTGTCCTACTGGTAAAACGAAATGGGAGTTTAAAAATGGAAAAACAAATTGCAATAAATATATTAAAAGATATAAAAGCCTCTTTATTAGGAGCTAATGCAAAAGAGAATGGTTTAAAAACAACTGAAATTTATAGAAAAAATTTGAAAATAGCTACAAATAGAAAAATCAATAATTTAATTGAAAAATATAAATTATATATGAAAGAATACGGCGAAAATGGCAATAAAACTATAAGATTAGCTAAAAAAATAGATGAAGAAATGAACAAAATTTACAAAGAATAAATTTTAGTTATCTACTTCATCGTCAACTATTGTTAATAAATCATTAAAAGAACAATTAAGAGCCTTGCAAAACCCTTCTAAATATTTATAAGATATAGATTTTTTACCACTCTTTATAGCTTTATTTAAGTTATAAAAAGAAATGTCTAATTTATCACATAACCAGGATTTAGTTTTTCCTTGTTCTTTTAAAATTTTTTCTACATTTATTACAATCATATTGTGCTCTCCTTTTATAGGATTTTAAATATTTTATAATATTGCACTTTTAAGTGCTAGCACTTGCAAGTGAGATAAAAGAGAGGTATAATGCAAAATAATAAATTGAGGAAGGATTTTTTATATGGAAGATAAGGAAATGCTTAATATATTAGAAAAAATCAAAATTTGTTTAAAAAATAATTCATTAGATATAGCAATAGATTTAATAACATTAGAAATTGAAAATCTTAATGGTATTACTGAAAGAAGATGTAAAAATACTATTTTTAATTACTGTAATTGGTATTGTAAAAATTGCTATAACTTGAATTGTAAATGTAATAAAAAACTTTAAATTATCCTAATATTTGCATTTTTCATTTAAAATTATTAAATATAAGCTTGTTTTTTTACGGTATATAAATGTAAAAAATTATATTTATAAAGGAGTAAAATATGAGCTGGTTACAATTTAAAAATTTTATTAAAAGCAATAAAAATGAAAAATTTATAATTAAAGTGCAAGGATTTATTGACTTAAATTTATGTTCCAAAATAACAAAAGTTTTAATTAATAAAGAAGAAGTAAATTTATTTTACAAGGAACGAAGCATATTAAAAATTAATAAACATCAAGTCATGAAAATAGAGTTTATTAAAGATAATACTGTAAAAATAAAATTACATGAATTATTAATGATATATATTGAAAAATAAAGGCATGATTTAATTCATGTCTTTATTTAAAACTATTTGCAATATTTTTACATATATCAATATATAATTTTTGCTCTTTTTTAGGAATACTATTTAAAATTTCTGAAAATGTAGTATCAGCATTAGATAAATTAGTGCCTAATACTAAATTATCAAGATTTAAACCTAAAATAGTAGAAATATTAACTAATACAGCTAAGCTACAAATACTAGAACCTCTTTCTATCTCACTAATATAAGAAGGGCTAACATCTATTTGCTCTGCTAATTTTTCTTGCGTAATTCCTAATTTTCTTCTTCCTTCTTTAATCCTATATCCCATATCTTTGTAATTAATATCAATCATAAATATTCACCTCAATATATATTATGATAATATCAGTACAAGTTTATGAAAATAATCTAAAACTGTTGCAATAAAACTATAACTGTGATAATATAAATAAAACTGTAGTAAATTATATTAGTGAAAGGGGAAATTTAAATGAAAGTGAAAAAAATATTTATAATAATAGGAATTATTACTATAGCTATAGTTATATTTCTAACAATATTTATTACTCATAATAAATATTCTGGAGAATATACGGCTTCTATATTAGATGAAATAACATTAAATGATTCAGAAAAAGAAATATTATCTGTATTACAAGATATTGATTATGCACTTAGAAATCCGAAAATAACAAATGAAGAGTCTGAAGAAGATGCCAATACAATAAACTTTACAATAGCTCCATCTGAACCAACATCTTTAAAAGAATTAATAAGTAATATTTACGAAGTTAGAAAGTATATAACTGAAGATGGAGAAATAATTTTTCTTCTGGATGTAGATATTAATTCTCAAACAAATAATTTAAATAAAAGAAGAATTATTGTAACAAGTAATGGAACTATAACAAGTATGACATATGAAAAGGAAGATATAGCTGATTTAGAAGATAGTAATATAGAACAAAGCAATGATACACTTACTTTTAATTTTGGAAAAGATTTTTATACAACATTATTTCAAACTATAACAAATAAAATTAGAGAAATTTGGGAAGATGCTACAAAATATGACAATGTAAATTATACTAATATTTTAAATAAAATATAGGAGAAAGAATATGAAGGAAAATAAAAATATAAAAAAAATTGTAATAGCAATAGTAATTTTTATAATAATTTTAGTAGTATTGGTTTGTGGAGTTATATTAAATTATTCTAACAGCATGATAAACAAATTTAAATCAAATTTAGAAAATAATAATATGACTGCATTACATGATATTTATGTTTCAATTGAAAATTATGAAGAGAAAAAAGAAGTAAGTAAAATATTTGAACAAAAGTTAAATTTAATTCTAGATGAATATATCCAAAATGCTAAAGATTATGAGAGAACATTAGAAGAAATTAACAATTATAAAAATGCAGATATATTAATCACTTTAATAGAAAAAGCAAAAGAAAATTTAGAAAGAATAAAAAATTCTAAAGATGAATTTTTAAAAGCACAAGAGTATGAAAAAAATGGGAATATTGTAAATGCGATAGTAAGTTACTCTAAAGTAATTGAATTAGACAAAGACAATTATAAAGAAGCACAAAAATATATAAATAATAATAAAGAAGGTATAAAAAAAGATATTCTTTTACAAGTAGATGAATTAATTAGTAAAGAGGATTATATCACAGCAAAACAAAAGTTAAATGATTTATTATTAATAGATTCTGATGATAACATTCAACAAAAGATTGACGAAATAGAAGATAAAGCCAAAGAGCAAGAAATAAAAAAATATATGAGTGAGCAAGAAATAACTGTAGAATCAGCTAAAAAATTTAAAGAATGGTATTCAGATACTATATCTGGTGTACAAGTAATTGTAAAAAATAATACTAAAAAGGTGGTTAAAAATTGTATTGTTGGAGTATTAGCTTATGATAAAAATGGATATCCTTTGAAAATAGAATACAACGATTATGTATCATCATGCAAATTTGATGGAGCAAATATACAACCAGGTAAAACATATGGTCAAGAAAATTATTGCAATATAAGTTATGAAAATGAAAAAATAGCGTCTGCTCTTGCTTGTGTAGAAAAAGTAGAGTATTATGATGGTTCAATATGGGAAAATCCATATTATGAATATTGGATAGAGCAATATAAAGAAAAGCCATTAAAATGAATTTATAATAAAATATAAAATCATTTTATTAAGGAGAAAAGGTTGAAAAATAATATAGGAAAAAGTCCATAAAAAATAAAAGTCCTAAAAATAGCACTTTGAAAAACAATTATT
>CANQTQ010000035.1 GCA_947626765.1 uncultured Clostridia bacterium | reverse complement strand
TAAGTTTTTGTTACAGAAATATTACGTACAACTGGCTTTCATAAATTTTCTTTGTTAAAACTATTATCTAGTAACAAGGGATACATAAAAACTAAAAATTTTTCTTGCACTTTAATAAAAACTGTGATAAAATAGTAACGTTAATAAGGAAATTATTTCCTTACTTGCAATTAGTTTGCAGGTTATATCCATAAGGAGGTGAAATATAATGAACAAATACGAAAGTGTTGTCATTATTGATCCATCTGTAGAAGAAGAAAAAGTTAAAGACTTATCTCAAAAATTTACAGAAATAATCAATCATGACGGAACAGTAGAAAAGGTAGAAGAACTTGGCAAAAAGAAATTAGCTTATGAAGTTAAGAAAAACAAAGAAGGTTACTATGTAGTAATAAACTTTGAAGCAAATCCAAGTTTAATTGCAGAGCTAGAAAGAAATTACAGAATCATGGATGAAGTAATTAAATTCATTACTGTAAAAGCAGAGTAGCTTATACCTTATAAAAAGCTAAAAAAGATAAATAAGGGGCTTAATTTATAGAAAGGTAAGGTTTAATAAAATGAACAAAGTAATTTTAATGGGTCGTTTAACAAGAGACCCAGAAGTAAGATACACACAAACAAATAACACTTTAGTTGCATCTTTTAGCTTAGCAGTAAATCGTAGATTTGTTAGACAAGGAGAAGAAAGACAAGCAGATTTTATAAATATTGTTGCTTGGAGCAAACTTGGTGAATTTTGTAGTAAATATTTTAAAAAAGGTCAACAAGTTGGAATAATTGGTAGATTACAAACTAGAACTTGGGATGATGACCAAGGTCAAAAACATTACATTACAGAAGTAGTAGCAGAAGAAGCATATTTTGCAGATAGCAAAAGAGAGGGAGAAGCTGGAGCACAAAGTAGTTTTGATGCTACATTTGGAACAATGCCTAATGCTAATGCTGGTTCAGATTTTGAAATCTCTTCAGGGGATGATTTACCATTCTAAGTAGAAATTTTTATTTTAAATTAAGCTATAGAAAAGACAAAATACAAAAAAGATAGGGGGTAAATAAAAATGGCAGACAAGAAAAATAATAAAAGAAATGTTAGAAATAATGATGAAGATTATAATCCTAAATTTAGAAAAGTAAGAAAAAAGGTATGCCCATTATGTGCAGATAAAAACTTAAAATTAGATTATAAAAATGCAGATCAACTAAAAAAATTCATTAATGATAAAGGAAAAATACTTCCAAGAAGAGCAACAGGTGCATGTGCAATTCATCAAAGAGATATTACTCTAGCAGTAAAAAGAGCTAGACAAATAGCTGTATTACCATATACTCAAGAATAATAATAAAAAAACTACTAACAAAAAAGTGCTAGTAGTTTTTTTATGCCAAACTTTTTCTTATTGCACAGTCTTTCCGCTTAGGACAGTCTGTACAATACTCACAGTTAGAGCACACCTGTGCGGAAAGCATATTAACACATCCTTTATAAAAAATATATTTTAATTATATAGTAATTAGCAAAAAAAGTCAAACTTTAAGGTATTTTACATAGTTTTGTAGCATTTTACATATTGAAAAACATTAAATATTATGTTATTATTAAATGAATTAATATGAAAAGAGGAAATTAAATTGAATAAAAAAGCAAAAATAATTTTTACTATATTATTTATTATAGCAATTTTAATAATTTTAGTAACTATTAATAGAAATAATTTTAAAGAGCAAAGCAATAATTTAAAAATAGTAAGTTCTTTTTATCCAATTCATATAATAGCAATGAACTTAACTGAAAATGCTAAAAATATAGATGAGGAATGTTTAACACAAAATAACGTGCGGATGCTTACATGATTATACACTTTCTACTTTAGACATGAAAAAAATAGAAAATGCTAACATTTTTATACAAAATGGATTAGGATTAGAAGAATTTATGAATAAAGTAATAGAAACAAACCAAGATTTAAAAATTATTAATAGTAGTATAGAAGTTACAAATACAATAAAAAATAATGAAAATATAAAT
Organism: uncultured Clostridia bacterium; assembly: GCA_947626765.1. Taxonomy (GTDB): domain Bacteria; phylum Bacillota; class Clostridia; order TANB77; family CAG-508; genus CAG-273. Next base: position 12,740 of record CANQTQ010000035.1, on the reverse strand, counting down.
CCACATATATGGACAAGTCTTGAAAATTACATAAAACAAGTAGAAACAATTTCAAAAGAACTATGCAAGTATAATTCTGAAAATAGCACATTGTATACCTCTAATTGTGAAAAATACATAGCAGCTTTAAATGAACTAAAAACTAATTATGATATACAATTATCAAATCTAAACATGCAAAAAGTAATTTGTTTAGATGAAGCTTTAGTATACTTAGCAGATAGTATAAATATGGAAGTTACATATATTGAAACAAATCATGAAGAAAGTACACTATCTGCAGATACCATGAAAAATATAATAGAAAAAATGAAACAAGAAAATATTAAATTAATATTTATTGGTGAAGAAAATAATTTAAATAATGCTCAAACATTGGCAAATGAAACAGGAGCACAAATTGTAAAACTAGACTCAGCCTTATCAGGAGAAAATAGTAAAAATTCTTATTTAGATGCAATGACAAAAAATTTAGAAATTTTAAAGAAAATAGGTGAATAATTATGGAAAGACCAGTAGCTTGCGGACTTCATTGTACAAAAATAAATAATATAAGTGTAAAATTTGGAAAAGAAGTAGTTTTAAAAAATGTAAACATTCATATTCACTGTGGAGAACTAACAGTAATTATTGGTAGAAATGGCGCAGGAAAATCTACATTGTTAAAAGCTATTTTAGGGGAAGTAGAACATACTGGAAATATTACTTTTATGGACATAAAAGAAAATGTTACAAAAAAAATAAAAATTGGCTATGTACCACAATCAATTAATATAGAAAAACATATGCCAACTACAGTATACGACCTATTTGCATCTTGCATTTGCCACATACCAGTATTTTTAAAAAAAGATAAGAAAATTTATAAAGAAATAAAAGAACAACTAAAAATATTTGGTGCAGAAAAACTAATAGATAAAAGCATAGGAGATTTATCTGGTGGAGAGCTCCAAAGAGTACTTTTAGCAATTGCAACTAAACCAACTCCTAATTTATTAATATTAGATGAACCAGTTTCAGGAATAGATAAAAATGGCACACGAGATTTTTATGAAATAGTAAATAGCTTAAAAACAAATTATGATATGTCTATATTATTAGTTTCACATGACTTAGAATTAGTAAAAAAATATGCAGACAAAGTAATTTTACTAGATAAAGAAGTAATAAAAGAAGGAACTCCAGAAGAAGTATTTAACAGTTTAGAATTTCAAAATAGATTTGGAAAGGAATAATAAAGTAATTATGGAAGCAATATATAGTATATTAGAAGGAATTTTTCCATTTGAATTTATAGAATATACTTTCATGAAAAATGCTTTAATTGCTATAATTTTAGCAACGCCAATTTTTGCAATATTAGGAACTATGATTGTAAATAATAAAATGGCATTTTTCTCAGATGCATTAGGACATTCAGCCTTAACTGGAATTGCAATAGGAATGGTACTTGGAATTACAAATATGAATATTTCAATGATTTTCTTTGCAGTTATTTTTGCTTTGCTATTAAACTTTGTAAAAAACAAAACTACATATGGTGCAGATACAATTATTAGTGTGTTTTCATCAATTGCAATTGCATTAGGCTTAGCAATGCTTGCTTCACGGTGGAAACTTTAATAAATATTCTAGCTATTTAGTAGGAGACATATTAAGCATTAGTAATACAGAAATATTGTACTTATTTTTAGCATTTGTTGCAGTACTTGCTTTTTGGTATTTTACATTTAACAAATTAAATTTACTAAGCATAAATGAAGCACTTGCAAAAAGCAAAGGAGTTAATACAAAATTAATAGACAATATTTTTGTTGTATTAATTGCAGTTATTGTTATGATATCAATTCGTTGGATAGGAATATTATTAATTAATTCATTACTTATTTTACCAGCAGCATCTAGCAGAAACATTGCAAAAAGTATGAGAAGCTATCATTTATTTTCAGTAATATTCTCTTTATTTTCTGGCATAACAGGATTAATTATTTCATATTACTGGAATATACCTACAGGTCCAATGATTGTATTAATTTCAGGGGCAATTTACTTTATAACATTTGGACTAAGAAAGTTAGTAAAAGAGTAGTTTACTATTCTAAAACTAACTTTCTTGCCCTTTTAACATCATCTATATTAGCAGTTCTAATTCCTTCAAGAGGATATTTAATACCTAAATCTTCCCATTTAAAACGTCCCATATCATGATAAGGTAAAAACTCCACATTTCTTACACAATTTAAAGAATTAATAAACTCTCTTAGTTTTATTAAATCCTCTTCCTTATCAGTTATTCCAGGAACTATAACTTGTCTAATCCACATATCTTTTTTTATACTGCTTAAATATCTAGCAAAGTTAAGTTCTAACTTATTAGAAACACCTGTTAAATCTTTGCAAATTTCATCATTAATACATTTAATATCTAGTAAAAATAAGTCAGTCAAATCAATTAATTTTTTAATATCTTCTGTAATAATGAAATTGCCAGAAGTATCAATTGCAGTATGAATGTTTTTATTTTTTAAAATAGTAAAAAGTTCAGTAACAAATTTTATTTGAAGTAATGGCTCACCACCACTAACGGTAACACCTCCACCAGAAGGTATAAAATAATTTTTGTACTTTTCTATTTTTTCTAAAACTTCTTCTAAAGTATATTCTGTTCCACCACATAAATCCCAAGTATCTCTATTATGGCAATATTTGCACTTTAAACTACAACCTTGCATGAAGATAACGAACCTTATTCCAGGTCCGTCAACAGTTCCAAAAGATTCAAATGAGTGAATTCTAGCCTTCATTTTTTCCTTCCTTAAATTCTTTCGTGAATTGTTCTATTAATAACATCTAGTTGTTGTTCTCTTGTTAATTTTGTAAAGTTTACAGCATAGCCAGATACACGAATTGTAAGCTGTGGATATTTTTCAGGGTGGTCCATTGCATCTTGTAATAATTGTCTATCAAAAACATTAACATTTATATGATGTCCGGTTTGAGTAAAAAATCCGTCTAACATAGTAACTAAATTATTTACTTTTGAAGTTTCATCTTTTCCTAAAGTAGCAGGTGTTATAGAAAATGTATAAGAAATACCATCTTCTGAATATTCATAAGGAAGTTTTGCAATAGTATTCATAACTGCTAAAGCTCCATTAGTATCTCTTCCATGAATAGGATTAGCACCAGGACCGAAAGGTTCACCATCTCTTCTTCCATCAGGTGTATTACCTGTATTTTTACCATATACAACATTAGAAGTAATAGTTAAAATAGAAAGAGTAGTTCTTGAATTTCTGTAAGTATGATGTTTTTCTAATTTTTTCATAAAAGTCTTTATCAAGCTAACTGCAATATCATCTACTCTGTCATCATCATTTCCGTACTTAGGAAAATCTCCTTCAACTTCATAATCAACTGCTAAACCTGTTTCATCGCGTATAACTTTTACTTTTGCATATTTAATAGCAGAAATAGAGTCAACTACTACAGATAAGCCAGCTATACCACATGCCATAGTTCTTAAAACATCTCTTTCTCTATCGTGTAAAGCCATTTCTAGAGCTTCGTAAGAGTATTTATCATGCATATAATGAATCATATTAAGAGCTTTAATATAAGTTTTAGCTAAATATTCCATCATATTATCAAACTTAATCATAACTTCATCATAATCTAAATATTCAGAAGTAATAGGCTCAAAACGTGGGGTAACCTGTTTACCCGTTTTTTCATCTCTACCACCATTAATTGCATATAATAAAGCTTTTGCTAAATTTGCTCTTGCACCGAAAAATTGCATTTGTTTACCAACCTTCATAGCAGAAACGCAACATGCAATAGCATAGTCATCTCCTAAAGTAGCTCTCATTAAGTCATCATTTTCATATTGAATAGAAGAGGTTTTAATAGAAATTCCAGCACAAAACTTCTTAAAGCCTTCTGGTAAATTTTTAGACCATAATACAGTTAAGTTTGGCTCTGGTGCAGGACCTAAATTTACTAAAGTATGAAGAACTCTGAAAGAATTTTTTGTAACTAAAGTTCTACCATCAATACCCATACCACCAATACTTTCTGTAACCCAAACAGGATCTCCACTAAATAATTCATTGTATTCAGGAGCTCTTAAAAAACGTACCATTCTAAGTTTCATAACAAAATGGTCCATTAATTCTTGAGCTAATTCTTCTGTTAAAAATCCGTTTTTAATATCTCTTTCAATATATATATCTAAAAATGTAGAAGTTCTACCTAAGCTCATGGCAGCACCGTTTTGATCTTTAATAGCACCTAAATATCCAAAATATAGCCATTGAAAAGCTTCTTTTGCATTTTTAGCAGGAACTGATATATCAAATCCATAGCTTGCAGCCATTTCTTTTAATTCATTTAAAGCTACTATTTGGTCATGAATTTCTTCTCTTTTACGAATAATTTCATCTGTCATTTCATCAGAATCAGTAGTAGCAAATTCATCTTGTTTATCTGCAATTAAAACATCTACTCCATATAAAGCAACTCTTCTGTAATCACCAATAATTCTTCCTCTACCATATCCATCAGGTAGACCTGTAATTAAATGTGAACTTCTAGCAGCTCTTATTTCAGGTGTATAAACTGCAAAAACTCCGTCATTGTGAGTTCTTCTTAAATTACTATATATTTTTTTTATATCTTCATCTAATTTGTAACCATAACTTTCACAAGATTTTTCTACAATTCTAATACCACCATTTGGCATAATTGCTCTTTTTAAAGGTTTATCTGTTTGAAAGCCAACAATCTCTTCTAAATCTTTATCAATATAACCTGGAGCAAAACGATTAATTCCAGATGGTGTTTTTGTATCTACATCTAAAACATTATTATTCTCTTTTTCTTTTTTATAAAGATCCAAAATCTCATTCCATAATTTAGTAGTTTTATTAGTTGGACCTACTAAAAATGAACTATCTCCTTCATAAGGTGTGTAATTTGCTTGAATAAAGCCTCTAACATCTATTTCTTTAGTCCACTCACCTAATGTATTAAAACCATTCCATTGTTCAAAATTCATATATTAAAATGCCTCCTTAAAATTTTAAAATGAACATATATATACTAACATTAATTATCAACCTTAAATTGCATATAATATACAATTTAGAAAATAATATTATTAGAAAAAAATAAAAGTAAGAAATAAAATTCTTACTTTTAATATAACCATATTTAACTAAAACTATTCTTCTTCACTAATTACTCTTGCTATTTTATAAATTAACTTTTGTTTTTCAGGAGAAACAGAAGTTAAAATCTCATTAAATTCTGAAGTTAAATAATTACTAGATTTACTAGAAACACCATTTAAAATAAAACCTTCAGAAACACCTAAAATATCACAAATTTGAGTTAATCTTTTTAAATTAATATGAGAACTTCCTCTTTCAATTCTACTTAAAAATGCAATTGAAACGTCTAATTTTTCAGCTAAATTTTCTTGCGTCATTTTTTTATCAATTCTAGCTTTTTTTAATCTTTGACCAATAATTGTATAATCAAGTGCCATGTTATTTTCCCTCCATATTTATATATAAGTAATATATAACACTTATTTACAAAACTTCAAAGAAACTAAAAGGTAAATATTTTCTGATAAATTTAAAACGCCACTAATATTAGCATTTGTTAATATAAATAACTTAATAAAATTAGATGTATTAGAAAAAGTAAAAAATGGTAAATATAAAATATTGCTATAATTGATGACTTATTTAAAATTTTGAGTTATAATGAACATAATATATTAATAGGAGAACTAGTAGATATGATTATTGATGTAATAGATTTAAAACTAAAAACACTTCAATTTGCACGAAGATATGATGATGAAAGGCATAGAAAAGGAGTACAAATATTTAGGAGAAGTTGTGTATCTATACAAGAAGTTGATAAACTTGATGATAATAATTATTCTGTAAAAGCATTTGTAGAAGGAAATTATGATTTGTATAATACAACAATAACAATATGTGGAAATACCATTACAGAAAGTACATGTACATGTAAAGACTATGATAATGGAAATTTGTGTAAGCATATTATTGCTACTGCTATGGAAACAATAAATCCACATGAAGCTAGCACGAATGAGGGAAGAAGAAAACTAGAAAAGAAGAAAAAAGAAGAAGAACAAAAATTGCTAGAAGAATTTAAGCGCAGACAAGAGCAAGAACGAAAAATGCGCGAATATCAAGACAAATATAGAAATGGACTTCATATGATAGATATATATAAAACAAATAATAAAACCCTTCAACAATTAGATAAATTTGATATATTAGAATTATATGATAGAGCTATAGTAGAAAAAACAGCTAAAACATCAGATCTTGCAACTAATATAAAGATAGAATTTATTTTAGAATTATATGATGAAGAAACACTAAGAATAATTTTCAAAATAGGGCAAACTCGTATGTATGTATTAAATAATATTAGTAATTTATATGAAGCATACAAAAATGGAACAGAAATATATTATGGAAAACAATTAAGATTCATACCTAAAAGGGAAAATTTTAGTGAAGATTCAAAATGGCTATTTGATTATATTATACAATATGCTAAAATGGTGGAATATTACAATAGCTTTGACAGATATGGAATGAATAATGTATTAGAAAAACAAATACTAATAAAAGGTGACAAAATAGAAGAATTTTTTAATATGATTCCGGATAGAAAAGTGTTATTTCACTGCTATGATTATAATGGAGAAAAAGGAAATGAACTATGTACTCTTACAGATGAAGAGTTAGAAATTTCATGTAGTATTCAAAAAGAAAAAGTAAGAACATATAGTTATTATTATTGGGATAATGAACACGAAAAAATATCAGAAGAATATGTACTAAAAATGAATATTTCTAATTATCTTGTATTTTTTTCAAATGAAAATATTTATATTCTTTATGGCAATAAAATATATAAAAAAGAAAAAGAATATAATCTTGTTAAATTATTTGATATACTAAAAAATGATAGCTATGTGCTTATTCCTAAGGACAAGTTAGAAGAATTTACTAGGTTTGTTATGCCAAAAATAAATATGAAAACAGATAATTTGCCAGTAGAAATAGCAAAAGAAGGCTTAATAGTTGATAAATTGGCCTCGAAAATGCTATTAGATGTAGACGACCAAGGGAATATCATGTTAGAACTTAAATTTTGTTATTTAGAACATGAATTTAACATATTAGAAAATAGTCATAAAGAATATGTTAAACAAAAAAATATTGTAAGGGATATACCAGCAGAAACAGAAATTATTAAAAGACTATTTATAGATGGCTTTGAACCTATTATGGGAAAAAACTACTTTTTGATGCAAAATACAGATGACATTTATGAACTTCTATCACAAAAAATTAAAGGTTATATGAATGACTTTGAAGTTTTAGTAACAGACAAATTTAAAAATAAACAAATAAAGCAACCTAAAATTTCAAATATTGGAATAAAAATAGATAATGGACTATTAGAATTAGATATTTCTAAAATCAATATAGATATAAGCGAAATAAAAAATATCTTAAACGATTATAATATAAAGAAAAAATACTATAAATTAAAAACTGGAGATTTTCTAGACTTAAGCAATAATGAAGATTTAAATTTATTAGATGAATTGGAAACAACTCTTGACATAGATTATAGCAAAATAAATAAAGGGGTAGTTAATCTCCCTATAAATAGAAGTTTTTATTTAGAAAGATTAATAAACACAAAAAAGGATATTAATATATCTAAAAATGAAAAATTTACAGAGTTAATTAACTCTATTGAAAATTCTGAAATGAATATTGAACTGGACAAAAATTTTGAAGAAAAATTAAGAGATTACCAAAAAATAGGTTATAAATGGCTTAAAACATTATCTACATATCAATTTGGCGGAATTTTAGCAGATGACATGGGACTTGGAAAAACAGTTCAAATAATAGCACTATTAAAATCAGAAATAGAAGAAGATAACAAGTTGACATCAATTGTAGTATGCCCAAGTACACTAGTACTTAACTGGAAAGCAGAAATAGAAAAATGGTGCAGTTCTATGAAGGTGTTAATTGTAAAAGGAACAGTAGAAGAAAGAATAGAAAAAATAAATAATTATAAAGATTATGACTTAATAATTACATCATATGACTTATTAAAAAGAGATATAGAATACTATGAAAATAAAATGTTCAAATATATAATAGCAGATGAAGCACAATACATAAAAAATTCAAATACTCAAAATGCAATATCTTTAAAAAGTTTAAAAGGTGAAATAAGGTTTGCTTTAACAGGAACACCAATTGAAAATTCAGTTGCAGAATTATGGTCTATATTTGATTTTATAATGCCAGGGTACTTATATAATTATAATAAATTTAAGAAAAAGTTTGAAGAGCCAATACTAAAGATGGAAGACGAAGAAGCACTAAAAAGACTAAAAAAATTAATTAGTCCATTTATATTAAGAAGAGTAAAGAAAGATGTTTTAACCGAATTGCCAGAAAAAAATATAACAGTAATGAAAAATGAAATGGAAAGTGAACAACAGAAATTATATTTGTCATATTTGGCTCAAACTAAAAAAGAGGTGGCACAAGAGCTAAGTAATAATAGCTTTGAAAAAAGTAAGTTTAAAATTCTTATGCTACTTACAAGGTTAAGACAAATATGTTGCCATCCAAGTTTGTTTATAGAAAACTATAATGGTAGTAGTGGTAAGTTAAAACAATGTTTAGATTTAGTAGTGGATGCAATAGAATCTGGTCATAAAATATTGATTTTTTCAAGTTATACTTCAATGTTTGAAATAATTGAAAATGAATTTAAAAAATTAAACATAAATTACTTTAAATTAGTAGGAAATACACCAGTAAGCAAAAGAATAGAAATGGTTGATGAATTTAACAATAACGAATCTGTAAAAGTGTTTCTAATTTCATTAAAAGCAGGGGGAACTGGACTAAATCTAACATCAGCAGATGTTGTAATTCATTATGATCCATGGTGGAATATATCAAGCGAAAATCAAGCAACAGATAGAGCATATAGAATAGGACAAAAAAATAGTGTGCAAGTATACAAACTTATTACAAATGATTCAATTGAAGAAAAAATAAATAAAATGCAAGAAAGAAAAGAAAAACTTTCAAAAGATATACTGTCAACAGAAGAAACATTTATTAACAAATTATCTAAGGAAGATATTTTGGATTTGTTTGAATAATAAAAGCAGTAGGTATCTCCAAAAGTTTATCATAATACAAACCCTCATTGAATACAATGTACAAAACAGCGTTAGTTCAAGGGGGTTTTTCATTTGGAGAGAAATGTATTAATAGAAGAAAGAGCTGTTCATTTAGCACAATATATTATAGATAGCAAAGATACAGTACGTGGAGCAGCAAAAAAGTTTGGCGTAAGTAAAAGCACAGTACACAAAGATGTTAGCGAAAGACTACTAAAGATAAATCCCATTTTAGCACACGAAGTTCGAGAAATATTAAATGAAAATAAAGCAGAAAGACATATAAGAGGAGGCATGGCAACAAAATTAAAATATAGTCATAATAATGAGCCAAAAGCAATGTAAAACTAAAAAAATCCGGCATAGCCGGAATTTTTTTAGTTATTATTATTTCTTCTTTGTTCTTTTCTTGCTTTTCTGCAAGCTGGACATCTTTGAGGTTCGTTTGTGAAACCTTTTTCAGCATAAAATTGTTGTTCACCTTCTGTGAAAACAAATTCTGCACCACAATCTTTGCATGTTAAAGTTTTGTCTGCCATAATATAATACCTCCTAATATATTTCTGATATTTAATATTTTGACCCATTGAAACTTCTAAATATCAAAATAAAGAAGAGGAATAGTCCACAAATAATTAAATTCATTTAAGCTTTTATTAAAAGCCAAACTCATTTTAACACAGCAAAATAAATAAAGCAAGAATAAAGAACAAAAAAATTAAAAATAAACGGAGCCGTTCTATATATATTTATAAAATATTAATAAATTAACTGTTTTTTCTTAAGAAATTTATGATAAAATAATAAAAATTTAGAAAATAAAGGAGGACAAAATGCAAAACTTAGTATTAAGTTGCAAAAACTTACACAAAAAATTAGGCAAAAAGCAAATTCTAAAAGATGTATCTGTTGAGTTATACGAAGGAGATATTTTAGGATTTATAGGACCAAATGGAGCAGGAAAAACAACAACTATAAAGTTAATTCTAGGGTTACAAGGAATTGATAGTGGGGAAGTAGTCATAAATGGCTATAACATACAAAAAGATTTTACAAAAGCAATAAAAAAAGTAGGAGCAATTATTGAAAATCCAGATTTGTACATGTATTTAACAGGATATCAAAATTTAAAATTAGTAGCTAATATGTATAAAGAAATTACAAAAGATAGAATAGATGAAGTAGTAAAACTTGTAAAACTAGATAAAAGAATTAACGATAAAGTATCTAAATATTCTTTAGGAATGAGGCAAAGGCTAGGTGTAGCACAAGCAATTTTGCATAAACCAAATTTACTTATTTTAGATGAACCAACAAATGGTTTAGACCCAGAAGGAATAAAAGAATTAAGAGATCTTTTAAAAGATTTGGCTAAAAAAGAAAAAATGGCAATATTTATTTCTAGTCATAATTTAGCAGAAATAGAAACCCTTTGTAATAAAGTTTGTATTATAAAAAGTGGAGAAGTAATAGAAACTACAGATATTTCAAAAGTAAAATCTGAAGTACAATCACATTATGAAATTACTGTAGATTCTACAGAAAGAATAATTGATTACTTATCTTATCCTATAGACATAGAAGACAATGAAAAATTCATTATAGATGTAAGCAAAGAACGAATACCAGAAATAGTAAAGGTTTTGGTAAAACATGAAGTTAAAATATATGAAATACATAAAATAGAAATGTCTTTAGAAGACGCATTCTTAAAAAAGACAGGGGGTAATACTATTGATTAATCTAATAAGAAATGAATTATCAAAAATATTTCATAAAAAAAGTATATATATAATGTTAATAATTACTCTTGTTTTTATAATTGCATGTAATGTTATATATAAATATAAAGATGATAGTCTTAAATATAGTGTAAGCTATCAAGTTGAACATTATGAAGAAGTAATTAAAAATTTAGATCCAAATAATAAAAACGATATAGATGAATACATTCTAGCAAAAACTGAAATAGAAACTGGAAAATTAATTCAAAGCTATGGAGAAAAATATAACTGGCAAATGAGAGTAATTAATTACCATGTGCGAGATGTAATTAGACAAATGAATGAATATTTGTATAAAGAAAAAGATACTGCAAAATATGAAGAAACTAAAACAGAATATGAAATGATGATAGCTAAAATAAATAGTGGAGATTGGAAATATTTTGTACAAGTGGAACTAAATCGAGTACAAGAAAAGTTAAAACAAGCTAAAGAAGAAAATATAGAAGAACAAATATATAACTTAGAATTACAAGAACAAACATTAAAATGGAGATTAGAAAAAAATATATGCTATGGAGATGATTATAAAAATGAATGTTTAAGTTTATGGGAAAGTGGCAAAAGACAAGTTAAAGAACTTAAAGAAGAAAATCTCTCAAGCCATAGTTATAAATTAAATTATAATAGAGCTATGGAGCAAATTGAAATAAGCAAATATGATATAGAAAATGAAAAAACATCAGGTTTAGATTCAGATGCAAGAGGTTTGCTACTTAATATATTTGACCAATTCGAACTATTTATTATAATTATGGGAATAATGATAGCAGGCTCTATTGTAAGTGAAGAGTTTAACAAAGGAACAGTAAAACTTTTATTAATAAAACCATATAAAAGAACTACAATTTTAACAGCAAAATTTATTACTAGTATTATAGTTTTATTAATAGTTATAATAATAGTAATGTTAATGCAATTTTTAGTAGGTGGAATAGTACAAGGCTTTGAATTATTTAAAACACCAGCAGTAGTATATAACCATAATATAGGCCAAATTCAAGAAATAAGCATACCTAATTATTTATTAATGCAAACACTTGGAAAACTACCAATGTATATTTTACTTATGACATTAGCATTTGCATTAAGTACGTTGTTTACAAATTCGGCATTAGCAATAACTATTGGCGTTCTTGGCTATATAGGCGGACCAATAGTAAATCAGCTAGCTATGGCATATAATCTAAAATGGATAAAATATTTTGTAACACCAAACTGGGATTTAAGACAATATTTATATGGTGGTATTCCACAATTTGATGGAATAACATTAGCATTTTCTATAGCAATTATAATTTGTTATATGATAATAATGCTTGTTCCAACATACATGATGTTTAAGAAAAGAAATATAAAAAATATATAAAAACGTTTTGCTATGTAGTAAATAATTTTTTTGACTGTGAATTTGTAATGAACTAGAAATTTAAAAATTAGTATTGACAAAAAATATGTGTTATTATATATTAACTCTAGTAGCAATAAGTATGCTAACATAAAATATTGTATAATTAAAAAAAATTAGTAAATACTAAAGAAAAAGAATTAAGGAGGAAAACTCAAATGACAGCAAATACTTGGGAGAGTAGAGAGAGAGACTGTCCGTCAAATAGAAATAATGAATAAATCAAAACATATAATAAAAATTAAAACTCATAGATTTT
>CANQTQ010000034.1 GCA_947626765.1 uncultured Clostridia bacterium | reverse complement strand
CATTTTAAATTTAGCGAGCCTTCCTGTTTCAAGGAAAGCCCGTTATTTTTTATCTAAAAGTATTATCAAGTAACAATAAAAGCTGTTTTTTGACCTGTCCCCAATGACCTACTTTTTAAGTTTTTGTAACATATTTTTTATTTCAATTCTGTCTCTTTCAATTTCTTCACTTATTTTTTTATTTTGTTCATCATATAAGTCTAATAATTTTTGATAGTCTTCTTGTGGAATATCTTCTTCTCCAATCAATTCATTTTCATAGTCTTTTTGCAATTTTAAAAGTCGTAGTTTTTCTTCATCTTCTTTTATTACTATTTGTTCTTTAAAATTATTGTTAGTATATGATATTTCTTGTTTAGTGAAATTATCTTTATATTTAGATTTATGAAAAATTTTTGTAAAGAAATTTCTTACTTTTTCAATTATATTATTAGATTTATATACGGTTATCCTTTGTTCTTTATTCATCTTTTTCTCCTAATTTTTTATTATCATTTTGTTTTTTAAACTGTTCTTCTACCTTTCTTTTTAAATCTTTAGTTTTCTTTGCCTTTTCTTTTAGCCTATTTTGCTCTACTACTTTTTTATCTAATTCACTTACTAAGCCTAAAGCTTCTATTCTTCTTCTATCTTCATCTGTTATTTTGCATGCTGATTTTCCGTTATAAGCTAGCTTAATATTTTGTAATCTTATGCCTATTGGATATTTTCTATCTAAACCTAATTTTTCTATTATTCCTTCTATATTTTCATGTTGTATTTCACATAAATATACTTTTCTTCGCTTTCCATTCTCTTTTACCGTTTGTTGGATTCTTGTTACATCTATTCCTTCTCTTTGTAAGCTTTCTAATATATTAAGTGTTCTTTCTATAGCACTTTTGCCCATATATTGCTCTATTGATGCTTCTATTTCTTCAAATGCTTTTATAAATTCTTCTTGCTCTTCTAATATTCTAAATTGTTCTAATATTTTTTCGTTATATCTTTTATCTCCTCTTTTTATTCCTTCTTGTATTATTCTTTGTACTTCTAATCTAAATTCTTTAAAGTATCTTATGTTTCCTACTAAATCAAGTACTATTGGTGATTCTGGTCTATCTTTTAATAGTATTCTTCCTAATTGCTGAGTAAATAAAATATATGATTTTGTTGGTCTTAGCATTAATTCGCCTACTATTTCTTCATCATGTATTCCTTCATTTAACATGTTTTTTGAAAATAATAGTCGTAAGTCTTTTCCACCTTTTCTTTCAAATATTCTTAATGCCATTTCATTTTCTTCATCTGTTCTTGATGATTCTACTGTTAAAAATGTTTGGCTTTCATTTATTTCATCAAACCAGCCTTCTTCTTTTGCCTGTTCTTGTAACTTTTCTATGTCGTCTCCTGGATTACAAAATATTAGCCATTTGCCATTTTTCATGTGCTTTTTTATTATTTCTTTTAGTCCTTTTGCATTTTCTACTGATTTTTTTGCTTTATCTAATTTTTGTTGTAATTTCTCTTTTTCTTTTTCATCATCTATACTATTTATTTTCTCTTGCAAACTTTGTATATCTTCTTCAAATATATATCTTGAACTTATATATATTGGAAGTGTTAATATTCCTCTTGCTACTGCTTCTGATATTTTTAACTCGTATGCTGTTTCTTCAAACCTTCTTTCTATCATGTTTTGTCCATCACTTCTTAAAGGTGTTGCTGTCATTCCTAATAGCTGCGCACTTTTATTGTTTTCTAGTAAATAGTCTACTGCTTTTCCCCAGTCTTTTGCTCCACTTCTATGTAATTCATCTAATATTATTACTTCTGAGTTATATTCTTGCATATCAGTTTTATGACTTTTAAATCTTCTATCTAGTCCAGAATAAGTAACAAATTTTACTTTTGATAATATTACTTCTGCTTCTTCTTTTGGGTATACTTCTCTTATTGTTTTTCTTATTTGTACATTTAGTGTTGGTGAGTGTGATACATATAGTATTTGCTTTTTGTCTAAGTTATCTTCTATTAATTTTAACGCCAAATAAGTCTTACCTGTTCCTGTTGGTAAGACTATTCCTGCTTTTCCAGTTTTATTTATTGAGTTTTTTATTGCTTCATATGCTTCTATTTGATATCTTGCATCTAATTGTACACCCAATTTTTATTGCTCCTTTTACTATATAAATTTTACATTATTTATATAAGTTTTGCAATATAAATATAAACAACACTATGTATTTCTTATTTTCTAACATCATTTATAATTTTAACTGCATTAATAGTATCTGCAAATGTTACTTCTTTAGCATAGTCATAATTTTCTTGATAACTTTTCCATAATTGCATTAATGTTTTATTTTCAGATATTAAATTTATATAATTATCAGCTTCATTTATAAGATTAATAGTTTCTCTTTTCTTCGATGTATTTTGAATTGCCTTTTTTAAAATTTCTTTATCTATTTCATCCCATTTGGCATTAGTAAACATATATAAATCATAATAGTCTTTCATTCTCGTATTATCAATATTTCTGCTGATTATCGTTTCAAATTTTTCCGCAATTATTGTTTCATAATTATAACTCATAATATTAATAATTTCATTTATCACATTTTCAATAGATGCTCTGTCTAATGGAAAAACTTTTATAGCAGTATCCATATCCATTGTACTTCTTAAATTTACTCCGAATATTGATGCTAGTAATAAACCGCCTTTAATAATAAACTTACTTTTATATTTTGATACAGATATTCTTTTAAGTAATGCTTCAAACATATAATTCTGTATTATATACTTATTTGGAATATTAATTTTTTTTGAAAGATTTGATGCTTTTGCCTTTAGACTATCTTTATTTTTAATCATTTTAACACCTCAAAAGTATTATTTATCTTTTCTTCTATTTTTATTTTTTTAGCATATTCATACAATTTTAGATTATTTTTCCTTTTGCTATAAAAATATTCCCTAATTGCTTTATTAAAAAGTTCTAAATCTATTTTCTTTTTATTTTTAATAATGTCACAAATTGTTCTTTCTAAATCGTAAACTTTTATTACATTTCCAGAATCTAATGTATAATTTGTTAATCCCAACTCTAATAAATCTCTTTTACAATAATATAGATTAACATTATCTAATTTTTGTAAAATTCCATTATACCCAACTGGGACAGTAATATCGTACTTTATTGGTATTCTGTTTGAAAAACCATATAAATATAATGCTGTCATATTTGAAAAAATAGCATTTTTGCTTTTACTTTGTAAAATTACAAATTCATCTACAGCAGTATCTTTTTTTGTATAAATTCCTCTACTAACTCTTTCTATTTTGTTTTCTTTTATTAGTTTAGATAAATAAGTTTTTGGTATGTTGTTTTTTACTACATTTTTAGTTTCTAAATATCCATTTTTAAAAAGTCTTAAAATTTTTTCTTCATAATTCATATTTTTATTTTCCTTTCACGATTAAATTTTAACATTTATAATCGTCAAAGTAAATATTTTTTTAAAAAAATTTTTACTTTTAAAATATATTTTTATATTTTATTTGTAAAAATTTTTTATTTCATTTATTTTTTATTCATCTTTTTCTCCTAATTTTTTATTACCATCTTGCTTTTCTAGCTGTTCTTCTACCTTTCTTTTTAAATCTTTAGTTTTCTTTGCCTTTTCTTTTAGTCTATTTTGTTCTGCTACTTTTTTATCTAATTCACTTACTAAACCTAAGGCTTCTGTTCTTCTTCTATCTTCATCTGTTATTTTGTAGTATAATGTTCCATTATAAGCTTGCTTTAAATTTGATATTTTCATACCTATTGGATATTTTCTATTTAATCCTAATTTTTTTATTATTTGTTCTATATTTTCATTTTGTATTTCAGATAGGTATGTTCTTCTTTGCTTTCCATTTTTTCTTATAACTTGTTTAATTTGTGTTACATCTATGCCTTCTCTTATTGTTTTTCTTATTTGTACATTTAGTGTTGGTGAGTGTGATACATATAGTATTTGCTTCTTGTCTAAGTTATCTTCTATTAATTTTAACGCCAAATAAGTCTTACCTGTTCCTGTTGGTAAGACTATTCCTGCTTTTCCAGTTTTATTTATTGAGTTTTTTATTGCTTCATATGCTTCTATTTGATATCTTGCATCTAATTGTACACCCAATTTTTATTGCTCCTTTTACTATATAAATTTTACATTATTTATATAAGTTTTGCAATATAAAATAAAAAAACATGTGTCACAAAAGTGACAAAGTGTCGCTTAAACAAACGTCCCCAAAGCGACAAAACAATAAATTATTATTTTTAAAGTGCAGTTAAGTGCAAGTTTATAATTTGTTAAAGGTATTCCTATTTTGTTAATTTCTTCGCAATTTTTTAATATTAATTCTTGTTCTTCTTTATTTAATGTTCCTTCTTCTTGTAAATATTCTTTTGTAAGCGGCTTTGCTTTTGTCATTGCATCCATTTCTAAACTACTACGAACTGAATAATAAATAAAACCTAAAATAGTAAGTATAAATAGGTGTAACATTGGGTAAAAATTGAGTTTTAATATAGTCAAAATGCATATTACAAAAAAATATATAAAATAAATATTTGAAAAAAAGAAATTAAATAATAATGTTCTTTTGTTTTGAACAGAGTGTAAACATTCGTGGCAAATTGTTTGCACTCTAGTAAATGTGTTTCTTATATTGGCAATTAAGATTGAATTAGTTAACACAAAATAAAAGCTAGATTCATTATCACTTTCTTTAATATCTACATTTTCGTTATTTAATTTTTTTAAAATTGTTTCGCAAATTTGCTTATTTTCTGGTAACTTATTTGTTATTTCATTTAACTGTTTATCAAATCCTATTTCTTTTAATTTTTTAATATCTTTTATTTTTATATTCCATGCAAATTTTAAAACAAATAAAAATGCAATGCTTACTATTATTGCTACTATATATTCCATTTAAATTCTCCTTTTAATAATTTTTTACTATATAATGCTTTAATAGTACTATTTTTCGCAGTTTTGAGAGGTCCCGTTCTGAATATTCTTCTTTGAACCTACTTCTGCAACGGGCAATTTGAAAAACAAGAAAACTAGTACTATTAAAGCAATTAACTGTATTTACTGTAATTTTAATAACTTTAGTAATAATTTCAATATGATTTAAAAAGTCGCTTAAAAAGCTTTAAATTTAAAACCCTAAAACTTTTTAAACGACAATTTTATTTTAATAATTTATTTTTTAGCAATTGTTTTCAAAGTAAGCAATTTCCTTATAAAACATCTTTAATAGCTTCTGCTATTATTTTGTTAACATCTGCTATCATAATATTAAATTTCACTTCTAAGTCAAAGTATTCTTTAATGTCTTTATTTTGTACCAATGTAGCATACATTTCTTCTAATTTTTTGTTTTTTTCTTCGTCTTTTTTCTCTCCTGTATATTCCATTAATTGAACTTCATATCTTAGTTTTTCAAATTCTTCTACTTTTTGTTTTTTTTCTGAGTTGTTATGAATTTCATCTTTTAGCTTCTTGTATGCTTTGTATTCTTCAGATTCTCTTATTTCTTGTGCTAAACGATTTGCTGTATCATAAACTTGCATATTGCTTCCTCCTTTTAAACAAAATTATGCATAAGCATGTTTCTTTTTAAAGCTAAGTAAGTTTGTAATTTCTGTTTCTGTGTTATTTGCTTTTTCTGCTTTTTTAGCATTTTCTTGCATAATTTGCTCTTTCTGCTTTTCTGCAACAGTTTTACAAATTGCTTTTTCATAAGTATAGTGTGTGTCTTGTGCAATTTTAGTCCAGTTAAATTCTTCCTTTACTTTTTGTTTTGCTGCTTTTGTTACTCTTGCACATAATTGTTTATCATATAATAGTGTTAATATAGAATCTGCAATAGAATTTGGATTTCCAGCATAAGTTTTCATTCCATTTACACCATGGTCTACTATTTCATTAAGCCCTCCTACATCTGATACAACTGTTGGAACTCCTGCAAGCATTCCTTCTAATGCAACAATTCCAAATGGTTCATAAGTACTTGGAAATACTGCTACATCTGCACATTTATATATTTTTTGAACCTGCTTTGAATTTAAATAACCTGTAAAATATACTTTATTAGCAATTCCCATTGATTCAGCTTGTGCTTTTAAATCATCTAGCATTCCGCCTTTGCCTGCAATAACCAATTTTACATCATTATAGCCGTTTATAATTTTAGGCATTGCAGAAATTAAATGTTGTATGCCTTTTTCATATACTAATCTACCTACATAAAGAATCATTTTTTCATTGTCCATTGCATATTGTCTTCTAAATTCATAATCTCTTTCAATTCCATTAAAGTTTGTTAAATTAATTCCATTAGGAATTACATTTATTTTATCAAATGGAAGACCAAATAAACCTTGAACATGATTTTTCATGAAATTACTATTAACTATAACCTCTGTAGCTTCATAAGTTAAAAGCCACTCGGTGTCATTTATATATCTTTGTGTTTCGTCATGAATTCCAGAGTTTCTACCAGCTTCTGTTGCATGGATAGTTGCTACTAATGGAATTTCAAATGCTTGCTTTAATGTTTTTGCACTTGTTGCAACAAGCCAATCATGTGCATGAATAACATCAAATTTACCTTTTTCGTTCATAATTTGAGTAGCTTTTGATACCATATTAAAGTTTAACTGCAATACCCAATCTACAAAGCTATTTGGATGTATCATGTAGTTTTCAACTCTATATACTTCTACTCCTTTATCGTTTTCATATTCTGGCAAATTGCCTTCTTTATATGTTATAACTGTTACTTCATGACCATCTTTTATTAATCTTTTAGATAAATCGTGAACTACTCTAGCTATTCCTCCTACAATTCTTGGTGGGTATTCCCATGTTAACATTAATATTTTCATTAAAATTATTTACCCCTTTCAATTTTTTCTTTTGCTTCTCATTTTTAGTTTAATTTATTGTATACAAAATTTTGACAAAAGTAAACATATTTTACTAAAATTTTATGACAATTTTTTTAAATTTCTACCTATTTACTATTGAATTTATTTTTATTTTGATATAGTATTATTATAATATGTTTTACACGAACGTGGAGGATAAAATGCCAAGAAAAGCAAAAGATAAAATTGAAGATGAAAAGCAAGTAATATCAAAGAAATCAGGCATAAAATCAACAAAAAAAGTAGCAACAAAAAAAGTTGCTACTAAAAGTGATGCTCCAAAAAAAGAAAAAAAATCTAATGCAAAAAAAGCTACAGCTAAAAAAGCAACAACTGCAAAATCTACAAAAAAAGCTACAGCTAAAAAATCTGTAGTAAAAAAAGTAAACATAGAAGAATATTATGATTTGCCTAATAAGTATGAGCAAACTATTGTAAAAATTTTAGCACAAACACCTACTATTTTATTTGTTTATTGGGAAGTTTCTTCTAAAGATAAAAATAAATTTATAAAAGAATACGGTGAAAACTTTTTTAATGAGACTTCTCCATATTTAGTAATTATTAATAAAGATAAAAATTATCAATTTGAAGTAGAAGTAAATGATTATGCTAATAGTTGGTATTTGCATATTCCAGATAGCGATTGTAATTATGAAGTTGTTTTAATTAGAAAAAATAAAAATTCACAAATATTACCCCAAAATTCTATTACTATTATGTCTTCTAATGAAATTGAAACTCCAAATGACCATATTTTATTTGAAAAACTAGGTAAAACTATTTTCTTTAAAAATGTTAAAAATGGCTATGTTCAGTCAAAGGACATTTCTTCATTTGCGTTTATGCATAATATTGGTAGAATTTATAATATTTATGATTTATATAAGGAAATTTATAAAAATGAATTAAATGGAGATGAATTAGGAATAAAGCTTTCTTCTTCTCAATTTAGTTCTAACTTTAAATAAATTTTATGACCTGTCCCTAAGTGCTTAAAAATAAGCAATGGGACCTGTCCCTAATAAGGAGGAAATTATGGCTAAAGGCTATGTTAGCTTTATACTACATGCACATTTGCCTTTTATTCATCACCCTGAAAGTGAAGATTATTTAGAAGAGCAATGGCTATATGAAGCAATTTCTGAAACCTATATTCCGTTATTAATAAATTTTGCAAAATTAGAGAAGGAAAATGTTGACTTTAGAATTACAATGTCAATTACTCCTCCTCTTTTAAATATGCTTGATAATAAATTATTGCAAGAACGCTATATTAAGTATTTGCACAAACATATTGAACTTGCTCAAAAAGAAATTATAAGAACTAAAGATAATGAAAAAGAAAATGAACTAGCTAATTATTATTTTAATCGTTATTCTAACGATTTATATCTATATAAAGATGTATACAAATGTAATTTAATAAATGCTTTTAAACATTTTCAAGATATTCGGTAAATTAGAAATTATTACATGTGGTGCTACACATGGATATTTTCCTATTTTATATGTTAATGAAAAAACTATTAGGGCACAAATTGCAGTTGGTGTTCAAACCTATGAAAAGTACTTTGGAAAAAAGCCTCGTGGCATTTGGCTTCCTGAATGTGGCTATATTCCAGAAGCTGATAAATATTTAAAAGAGTTTGGTATTGAATATATTATTACAGAATCACATGGAATTTTATATGCAGACCCTACTCCTATTTATGGTACTTTTGCACCTATTGTTTCTCCAGAGGGTATTATTGCTTTTGGTCGTGATATAGAGTCTTCTAGGCAAGTGTGGAGTTCTATTAATGGTTACCCTGGAGATTTTAATTATAGAGAATTTTATAGAGATATTGGCTATGATGCTCCTTATGATTATATTAAACCATATATTGCTTCTAATGGTGCTAGAGTTCACACTGGCATAAAGTATTATCGTATTACTGGAAAAGATTGTGAAAAAGATTATTATAATCTTAGATGGGCAATGGATTCTATAGAAAAACAAGCAGGTCATTTTTTTGATAGCAGAGAGGCACAAATAAATAAACTTGCTCCTTTAACAAATAATCCTCCTATTATAGTGTGTCCTTATGATGCTGAACTTTATGGACATTGGTGGTATGAGGGTCCAGATTGGATTTATATTTTATTTAAAAAAATTTATTATGATAAATGTAATTTTAAACTAATTACACCTAGTGAATATATAGATAAATACCCTTCGATGCAAATTTCTACCCCTTGCCGTTCTAGTTGGGGTGCAAATGGTTATAGTGAAGTATGGCTTAATAATACAAATGACTATGTTCATAAGCATTTACATTCTATTGGTGATAATATGGTAGAATTAGCACAAAAGTTTTATAATGAAACTAATGAAATTAAAATTAGAGCTTTAAATCAATGTGCAAGAGAAGTTTTACTTGCTCAAAGTAGTGACTGGTTATTTATTATTACAAATGGAACTATGGTAGATTATGCTAAAAAAAGAATTAAACAGCATGTTGGTAGATTTACTAAACTTTATAATGGATTAATATTAGATAATATTGATGAAAATTATATAAGATTCTTGGAAGATTTAGAAGAAAAAGATTGCATTTTCCCTGAAATTGATTTTAGAATTTATAGTTAAACTAAATTTTATAGCACTATTATTATATAGTAATTCACTCCCCTATGCGGTTCGGATGAAAAACAGAAAAAATATATAATAATAGTGCCGTGTTTCAAACTTATTTGTTTAAATTCTCATTAGTTTCTTTTTCTTCATTATATCTATCTATAAAATAAAGTGGTCTATGTTTGCCTTCATTAAAAGCTCGTCCAAGATATTCGCCAATTACTCCTAAGAAAATAAGTTGAATTCCTCCTAAGAATAATGTAACTATCATTAAAGCTGAATATCCTGGTATTGCTATTCCTGTTACAATAGTTTTAATTATTACATATATCATATAAATAAATCCTATTATTGAAACTAATACCCCTAATATAGCAGACCATCTTAAAGGTGAAGTTGTAAATGATGTAATTCCATCTATTGATAAATCTATTAATTTTGCATAGTTCCACTTTGTTTGTCCTGCTGCTCTAGGATCTCTATCATATAAAATTTCTTTTTTATTATAGCCTATCCAACTAAATAAGCCTTTTGTATATCTTTGAGATTCTTTAATTGCTTTTAGGGCTTCTACACAACGCCTATCTAATAATCTAAAGTCTCCAGTATCTTTTTGAATTTCAATTCTTGTAAATGATTGTAATATTTTATAATACATTTTAGAAGTGAATTTTTTAAGCCATGTTTCCCCTTCTCTTGATTTTCTTTTTGCATATACATCATCATAGCCTTCTTCCCAGTATTTTATCATTTCTGGTATTAGCTCTGGTGGATCTTGTAAATCTGCATCTATAATAACTACTGCATCACCTTTACAGTAGTTTAAACCTGCTATCATAGCTGTTTCTTTTCCATAATTTCTAGATAAGTTTAAATAGCAAAATCTTTTGTCTTTTTCTCTTAATTCTTGCATTATTTCTAGTGTATTATCTTTGCTTCCATCATTAACAAGTAATACTTCAAAGTTATAATTAGGATTGTCATTCATTAATTTAACTAATCTTTCATATAATAAGTGTAATACTTCGTGTTCGTTATATGCTGGTACTAATATGGTAACTAATTTTTTATTTTCTTCCATAGAAAAACCTCCAATTATGTTTTGTTTTATATAGTTTACCATATATTTTAGTTTTAGTAAATAGCATATTAAATATTTTAAAACATGCTAATAGCATTATTAAAGCTATAATTATGAATTTAAAGAAATACTATTATTATAAATTCTAGTGTATAATTCTGGCATTATTTAATAGTCTATAAGTTTTACAAATATTACAGTCTGTGCAAATTGAAACTCTATCTTCAAATATTAATTTAATAGTGTTTATAAACTCATCTTCTTCATCTATTAAATGGATTTCTATTTTTTCTGGTAGTAAGGTTAATAAAGTATTTAATGCATAGTCATTTGAAGAAAATGATATATCTGATAAATATTTTGCATTATATATATTATCTGAAATAGAAACTACATTTTTTTCGCTGTCTAATAAAATAGATTCACCTTTATTATATATTAAATGTAATAGTGAAAATTCTGGAAGTCTAGATTCTACATATATTCGAAGTAAATTTATAAATTCTGTGTATTCCTTTTCTATAACAAATTGATTAACAGCAGTATCTACTAGATTATCTAAACATTTTATATAGTCTTGTAATCTAAAATAAACAAAACCATCTAAAATTATAGTTTTATTTTCCTGTGCGTAGTTCATAATTTTATTTTTTACATAATTTTGGTCTTCAATAAGCATTTTATATTCTTCTGAATCCTTTAGCTCTAAACAATTTTCTGTAATTTTATCTTTTTCATATTCATCAAAATAAAAATAATTGTAATTAATTAGTTGTTTTATAAGTTTTTCTTCATAAAATTCAATAATAATTTCTTGTAAAATACTACCAAGGAAGTCATAAAATTTTAAATTATTTTTTCCTTGGTAGTGAATTATTATATTTTCATATATTTTAAACTTGTTTTTAGAATAAGTTATATTTTCAAAGTCTATTTCTTTAATTTTTTTTAGTAGATAATTTAATATATCTGTATTATTTGTTTTTATGCAAAATGATTTCATGCTATTTTTAATCTCCTTTCTGCTATTCATATTATCTACTAAAATATCTTTAGATATACATATTTTATTCTAGATGGTATGAAATGGTAACATGTTCATTTTTAACATTTTTTCAAATTGCATTTAATCCGCCTTTTAAGCTATATACATTTTCATAACCTAGCATTTCTAATATTCCCATAGCTTCTTTACTTCTAACTCCAGAAGTGCAGTATACTATAATATTAGTTTTTTTGTTTGGTTCTACTTTTAAAATTTCATCTTTTATTGTATATAATGGAATTAAAATTGCACCTATTAAATGTCCTTCTTCATATTCTTGATGGCTTCTTACATCAATTAAAACTGTATTTTCTTTTTTTAACATTTCTTGAACTGTTTTATAATTAATTTCTTTCTCATTAATATGGCGATTAAATATCTTTTTTATTACATATTTTTTTATTTTTTTTAACATTTATTTTCTTCCTTTCACTTTTTTAAAGCCAAAAAAATTGACAATATTCATACTATATTGTATGAATATTGTCATATTTTTGTTTATAATATTATTTTTTCTTTTCTTCTACAACATAACTGTTATATTTTTTTTCTTTTATAACTGTTAAAACAGTAATTACTAATATGTATATTAAAAGTCCAATTGGTATAACTAAACGATTAATTGGTATTCTGCAAATTGCTAAAACACTTAAATATAATGCTTCTGATAGTAAAATTGATACTAAATATGCTATAAAAGTTTTTAAAGCACCTATTTTTCTATATCTTATAACTACATAAACTAAAACTATAGCTGTTGATATAGCTATTGGAATTATGTATGGACTTAAAATTGTATAAAGTCTAATTTTAGGTTGATGAGTTACTTCAATAGCATCTTCAACTTTATTTTCTACACCATATTTTTCGTTTATTTTAGAATTTAGCGTTTCTATTTTTTCGTCTATGTTTTCTGCATTTTTTTCTTCAATTAAAACAGATGCCATATCCTCATATAGTTCTACTTTTTGAACAATAACTCTGCCTTCTCCAAATACTTCTTTTACAATTTGTTTTATTTCTTTATTTTCAAATGTTTTTCCTATATAAATATCTATTCTTACATTTTTACTATATGTTAAATCTACTTTTAAACCTATAGTGGCTATAATAATAGTTCCAACAATTATTATTGCTAATATTATTCCATAAATAACTTTATTTTTCATTTTTATATTTCCTTTCTGCCTTATTTCTTAGTAACTGTTACAATAAGACTTCTTGTTACTACAAGATGATATATAAAGCTTATTATAATTCCCCAGAATATTGTCATACCAAAACTTGAAGCTCCTACCCATTTTACGAAGCATAATACAACTGAAACAATAGTTACTGGTATTAAAATAAATAATGCTTTTAATACCGCTTCTTTAAAGCTATTAGATTCTTCTGCTAAAGTGTTTGCTTCTTGGTGTTTTAATAAATGTAATAAATACATTGTAAATATATAATTTAAAATAACTGCAATAACTATTCCTACAATACCTTCTAATGTAATTATAGTATTTGTAAAACGAAGTACTAATAAGTAAAGTGCTATATAACCAATATAACTAATTGCTGCTAAAAATCCATTCTTTTTGTATCGTAAAATTAAAAATACAATTCCTATAGCAATTAATACTACAGCTATTATTATTGGAATAAATAACATTTCTGGTGTAATGTCAGATATTACATAACGATTTTCATCTATAGTATATGTAATAGGTAATGCATCTGTATCTAATAAAATGGCAATTTGAGCTGCTTCATTAGCATAATTTGCAAAGTCCTCACCAGATGTTGTAGCTTTTCCAATAGATAATTGAATCATACCATTAGATATTACTTCACTAAAGTATGTGTTTATTAAAGGTGTGTCATCAATCATAAAATTAACATTTTTAGTTTTTGTTTCTCCATTTTCAAGGTAGCTAGTGTAAGTACTAGTTATGTTTTCTAAAGTTTTAGTTCCCTCTTCGTCAAATTGCATTACTAAAAATATTGTTGTTCCTGATTCTGCTGTATTATAAGACCAATAAGCTTTTTCTAAATGATCTTTATTTAATAATTCTTCTTCTGTTTCTGCATCTACTATTTTAAAGTCTCCTTTAATAGCAGTATATTGTGCTATTGAGTCTGTTTGATTATTTTCTGGTATTTCAATATACATTTTTCCATTTTCTTCATCAAAACGCATAGTGTAATTTGTTACACCCATTCTTTCTAATCTTTCAGCAATTATTTCTTTTGCTTTTTGATAATTCTCTTTAGTTAAAATTTCTTCTGGGTTTATTGGTTCTTCTTTTGTTGTTGTATCTTTTCCTTCCTCTTCTACTACATTACCATCTTTATCGTAAATAACAGTATTAGTAGAATTACTAACTGTAATTCCAATAACTCTGCTTCCAGTTAGGTCTGTTCCCCAACTATAATCTGGTAAAATATTGTTTACAAATTTTGTTTGTTTTATAAAAATTCCTCCAAAAGAAATAAGAGAAATTAATATAATTAATAAAATTACAAATGCTACTTTTAATTTTTGTTCTGTTTTCACTTTTCTTTCCTCCTATATTATAATAATTTTGTATCATTAATAATTAATTCAAACCATATACCTAAATATTTTGCTGCATATTTACTCATCATTGTTCTATCCATAAATATTTCAAAATAGTCTAATACTGGTGATATTTCTGTATCTATTGTTAAATTTAATACTACTTTTCTATTTTCTTTATCTATTATAAATTCTGAATTTGTAACTGCATAATTTACTTTATCGTGTTTATCAAATGTTGACATATTTTGATTTACAACTCTATCTCTATGTACATCTGATTTATCTGCTAAAATTAAAGCTGCAGAAATATCACTAACTGCTGTTCCAGTTTGTTCATCGTGGTTTCCTATTGCCATCATTATTTCTGTTCTTTTTTCTGCATCCATTCCCATATCTTTTAGTATTTGATAAGCTAATATTGCTCCAGTATGTGCATGGTCAACTCTATTTACGCAATTACCTATATCATGCATATAACCTGCTATTTTTGCAAGTTCAATTCTTTCTTCTGGATAATCTAAAACTTTTAAAACTTCTCCTGCTCTATGTGATACTATACCAATATGTCTTGTAGAGTGTTCAGTATAGCCTAAAGCATTAAGCTGTTTTTGAGAACTTAATATTAATTGTTTTAGTTCTTCATTTTGTTTAACATCTTCTAATGTAATCAAGTTTTTTTCCTCCCAACTTGTTTTATAAGTTCATTATACCCTCTTATTTTATATTAAAATGTAAAAAATATCAACTACTTTAAAGAATTATTCCTAAAAAGTGTTACTTGATAATACTTTTAGATAAAAAATAACGGGCTTTCCTTGAAACAGGAAGGCTCGCTAAATTTAAAATGCA
>CANQTQ010000033.1 GCA_947626765.1 uncultured Clostridia bacterium | reverse complement strand
TTTTAAAAAATTAAGGGGCCCTCCTGTTTCAAGGAAAGCCCGTTATTTTTTATCTAAAACTATTATCTAGTAACTATCCCTTAATTAAAAAACTAAATTCCAAGTAAAGCACAACTGGAATTTATTTTTTTAACTAACCTTTTTATGTACCCTCTATATTTTTGTTTATTTGCTCATAAATTTTCATTTTTATAGAATACTGCTTTTCATTTTTTATAACTAAAATCCATAAATAAATTAGTATTATTATAAAAGCTATATTATGTATGTACAAAATGACTATACTTTCTATTATTGTAAGCATAATTATAGTTATTTTTGAAACTGAATTTGTTATTTTATAAGATTCTTCTTTTCCTTTTTTTATATGTATTACTTCTTGCAAAATTCTTCCACCATCTAATGGATAAATTGGCAATAGATTAAATATTGCAAGTAATAAATTTGCATATATTATTTGTGATAAGTTATTATAATAAATTGATAAAAATACGCAAATTAAAGTAATAATTAAGTTTGTAATAGGTCCTGCTAATGCAATTATTATTTTTTTAATACATAATTTATTTCCTTTTTTTACTTTTTCATTGTAGTCTTGGGTATTTACTTTAAAATGTATTTGAAAGCCAAATGGAGTTATTTTAATGTTGTTTGGTTTAAATCCAAGTACTAGTCCGAACGAATAGGTGACCTAATTCATGTATTAATGCAAATATCATTAATATAGCATAAATTTCAATTTGTGATGTTAGCCAAAATAATATAACAAATAAAAATATTTTTAAGTCTATTTTTATACTCATTTTTTCTCCTATTAGTTAGTAGCTTTTATTACTTATAAATAAATTTATGATAACTTATAAATAATAGAAAACCTAAATTTATAATCGCGTATAAATATTTATTATATAACTTTACTATGTCCAACTTAATATTAATTCTGGGTCTACAGTTCTTTCTTCTCTTCTTATTTCAAAGTGTAAATGTGGGCCTGTTGTATTTCCAGTATTTCCAGACAAAGCTATTTTTTGTCCTTTTTTTACTTTTTCTCCTTCTTTTACTAAAATTTTGCTACAGTGTGCATAAATTGTTGTAACATCTTTATTTACTATTTTTACATGTGTTCCATAGTCTCCAACATTTGAAACTACTGATACTGTTCCTTCCATTGCAGAAACAATAGTTGTTCCGACTACTACGCCAATATCTATTCCTTGGTGATTTTCTGATACTATTTCCGTTGGCTCTCTTTTTCCATAAGGAGATGTTATTTTTGCTTTTGCAGGTAGAACCATGCTAAAATTTTTCTTTATATATTCTGCATCAATCTCCATTTGAGTTTTTTTACTAGATGTTTCTGTTGCTGATACTTGAACTGTTTGTTCAATTTTACTACTTCCACCTATACCTACATTTTCATTACTTATTGTAGCTTTTTCTTCATTATTTTCTAATTGTGAATTTTGAGATGATTCACTATTTTGCAGATTTGTATTCTCACCATTAATTTCTTCATTTTCGTTATTGTTTTCGCTATTGGCTTGTTCATTTGTAATATTATTTTCTATGTTATTTATTTCTTCATTTTCATTATTTTGGTTTTCTGAATTTATATTTTCTTCTTTATTCCATAGTTTAGTTAAAAAACTAAATTTATCTTGATTGTTTTGAAAAAAATCCCCTATGTTACTAGAAATTTGTGCAAAATTAATATCTATACTTAAAAATTCCTTTGTTTTATTTATAACAGATTCTGAAAATATGTAGTTCGTTTCTTTTATAAGAGAAAATATAAGATAAATAAATATGCAAATTAATATTTGCAAAATCATTTTTTTGTACAAGGAAAATTGCCTATTTTCTCTTTCTTGCTTCACTTGAGAACTAGGCATTCTAACATTGTTATTATTTATTTTCCTGCGATAGTAAATTTCCTCCGCTCTTTTGATTCTTTCTTCTGGAGAAATTATTTTTTCCACAAAAATACACCTCTTCCTTTGTAGCAATCTTTTTTTAATGTATATGTTTTGAAGAGATGTTTTATTCTTAAAATTAATAATTAATTATAAAATAAATTGAATTATAGCAGTAAATATTAAGCCCACTACTAATACATGATTTAAAATTTTTGCTTTTTTATACTTCTTTTTTAATATTTGAATAGATTGATTTTCTATTTTATTTTTGCTTTCAATCTTAGATATATAATCTGATATTAACATTTGTGCTTCCTTTACAATGTAATCTTTTTTACTTTGTTCTTGTACATTTTTATCTGTTACTTGTTCTTTGTTTTGCTTTTTAGATTTATCTATTAATTCTAATTTTTGTATTTTTTGATTTTCTTTTAACACTACAAATGCCTCTTCTACTATATTAGATGGCAAATCTTTCAACACAACAATATTTTTCAAACTACTTGTATCCATTTTAAATTTCCTCCGTTTTTTCTTTCTTCTAATAAAATTTTTTCCAGTTTTTATTTTTTTATACAAGTAATTTAATATTTAGTTAAAATTGGTATGTTATAACATTTGCTACAACATCTTCTGCTAATTCATTAATTTCTTTTATATTCCAGTTTGGCAAATAATTTTTTGTTCCTATTACAGTTTTTATATTTAAATTAGCAGGAAAATAAAAGCCGCTTCCATAAGCATTTCCTATTTTTATTCCACCTAAGTTTACAAAACTCTTTCCAATATGCTCTTCTTTTCCAAATGCTGAATCAATTAATATTATTTGTTTATTATTAATGTCTCCTAATTTGCGACTTAAAACTTCTGCATTTTTTAAGTGTACAGGTGATTTCATTGTTCCATATACTTTTATATTAGAATATTTTTTAAGATTATATTCTAGTTTTTCTCCAATTCTTGGACCTAAAGAGTCTGCTAAAAGTTTATTAGTTCCTATACAGACAAATATATATTTTTCCAATATTTTATACCTACTTTCTATATTTATCTGTATTAATCTTTATTAAAAGAAATTACTATTTTTACATTTTTATTATTTTTATATTTTTTTATAATATCTTCTGAAAATCCTGCCACCTCATTTGAAACTATAATTGTATCATAATTTTGTTTTATTAAATTTCTCATAGTTTCATCTGTTTTTTCTAAATCGGATAAAGAAAAAACATCAAATCCTAAAGCTTGTGGCAAACGAAAACTTCTATTATCTTTTTCATATTTAATCCAAGAAACTTTCATTTTTTATCACCAAGTTTAGTATCTAATGTTTAAATAAATTTTATTCACTTTTTCTTTAATTGTTTTTTGTTAGTTTTGTGGCGGGTTTAAAATGTTTTGAATATCTGCATCTTTTATTAAATCATTTGATGATATATATTCTTTTGCTCTTTTATCTTGTGTAATAGCTGCTAATACTATGTCTTTATCTTTTCTTAAACGATTACTTGCGTATTTTAAAATTAGACCTTTATTTTTAACTGCTTCATATACTACATCTTTGTCATCTCTTAGCTCTTTTGATGCATAGTATAAAATTTGTCCATCTACTTTTACTCCAGATAACATTATGTCTTTATTATCTCTAAGTTTTTCGCTTGCATAACATGCTGTCCAACCTACTTTTTTAACGGATTCACTAACTACTTCTTTATCATTTTTTAAATTATTGCTTACAAACTCTAATGCAACTGGGTTTTGTTTAATCGCAAGCATTGCAATTTCTTTATTATCCTTTAAATTGTCTGATGCAAATTCTAAGTTTTTTCCATTTTCTTGTACCATTTTTAATACATATTCTTTATTATTTGCTTCATTTAAATTAAATTCTTCCATTTTTTATATTCCTTTATAATTTATGGTTTTATATTTAACTACTTGAATAGTACTATTCAAGCTTTAACACAAATTTTTATATGCTATTTTTAAATTGCAAGTGCTCCATATCCAATTCCTGCTTCTTTCATAACTTTTATTAAATTTATTAGTTCATGTTCTTTGTTTTCCTTTAAAGAACTTAATGGTACATAAGTAACATGTCCTCCATTTGTATAAGCATGGTAAGGAGCTTCTAATTTTATTTTATCTTCTATAGAAATTCTTGTATTTTCTGGTATGCAAAAAGAATTAGTATAATGTTCTTTATCTGTAATTCCTTTTCTTTTTCCATAAATTGCTCTATCTAATTTAACAAATTTACTTGATACTTTTTCTTCTGTAGTAGCAATTAATGTAAAGTTTAGATTATATTTTTTAGAATATTCATCGCATTTTTCTCTCATGAATTTTACTATTTTTAATCCTAATTTTTGTGCTTCTTCACTTTCTGCTTGACTTTCACCTGTTAGTGCTTTTAAGCATTCTGCTAATCCAGTAAATCCTATCGATAGTGTACCATGTTTTAGTACTTTTCTTAAATTATCTGTATCTTTTAACTTTTCACTATCTATCCATACACCTTGTCCTAGCAAAAATGGAAAGTTAGATGAATTTTTTTTACATTGAATTTCAAATCTTTCTAAAAGTTCATCTTTTACTAAGTCTAATTTTTCTTCTAATTCTTCAAAAAATTCATTTATTCCTAACTTTTTATTAGTAATATTTCCATGTTTAATTCCTATTCTTGGAAGATTAATTGTAGTGTATGATAAGTTTCCTCTTCCAGATGTTATTATTTTATTGCTATCTACAACATTTTCTAATACTCTAATAGAATTTCCCATATATGCTACTTCTGTATCATAATTATTTTCTTTATAAAATTTTTTATTAAATGGAACATCTAAAAAGCTAAATCGTGGTAACATTCTTTTTACTGAAACTTTGCAAGCAAGCTCTAATAAATCATAGTTTGGATCAGTTTTATTATAGTTTATACCTTCTTTAACTTTAAAAATAGATATAGGAAATATTGCTGTTTCATGATTTCCTAGTCCTGCTTCTGTAGCTTTTAGGAAATTTTTTGTTACCATTCTTCCTTCTGGAGATATATCTGTTCCAAAGTTAACAGATGAAAGTGGTACTGATGCTCCTGCTCTTGTGCGGATTGTATTTAAGTTATGAATAAATGCTTCCATTGCTTGATATGTTAAGGCATCTGTTTTTTGCATAGCTTTTTTATAACATATATGGAACATTCTTTTTAGCTCTTCTGATTCTCTACAATATTTATCAAATATACTACTGTCAAATTCAATTGTGCTAATTTTTTCTATTTCTCTTTCTATTCCATTAATAGCAATAAATTTATCAAAGTCTGTTAGTTCTAAATAATCAAAAACTATTTGTTTAAATTGTTTTTTAAAGGTTTTTAAAACTCCAGGTGCCATATAATAGTCAAAAGCAGGTATACCTTGCTGTCCATGTTGGTCATTTTGATTAGATTGAATAGCTATTGCTGCTAATGTTGCATAAGACATAATATCATTTGGATTTCTTATAAATCCATAACCTACTACAAATCCGTCTTCATATAATTTTTCCAGATTAATTTGACAACAAGTAGTAGTTCCCATTGGTAAAAAATCCATGTCATGAATGTAAATGTCTCCGTTTTCATGTGCTTCTGAAAACTTTTTCTTTATTAAATATGTTATTGCAAATTGTCTTGAAATAGTGCTTCCATACTGAAACATAGTGTTCATTGGTGTACTTTTATTTTGATTTGTATTTTTATTATCATCTTGTATTGATTTTAATCCTAAATTCTCTAGTGCTTTTAGGAATTTGTGTTGCTTTTTTTCATCAAAAAATAACTGCCTTGATTGTGCTCTTTTTTCACGATAGCTAGAAAAAGCTTCATAAACATCTTGGTAACCATTATTTTTTAGTTCTTCTTCTATTAAATCTTGAATTTCTTCTATTTTAATTTTTTCGCCTTCTAATTTTTCTATTCTTGAAAGAACTTTGCTATATACTTTATTTACATCTGTTTCATCATATTTATTAGTGGTAGGTTCTACTTCTATAACGTCTCCAAAGCCTTTTTGTATAGCAAGTGCAATTTTTGCACCATCAAATTCTACTTTTTTGCCATCTCTTTTTACAACTGTTTTTTGTGCTACTTTTTCTGGTACTTCAATGAACATTTATATAACCATTCCTTTCAAGGCGTAAATTTTTAGCCTTACTAAAATTTTAAGCCCTTATTTTCCCACTTTTATTTTTCTTAAGCTTATTATATATTTATGCTTTAAGTTAGTCAATATAATATTATTAGAAATGCTACTTACTTAGTATGTATATTAGGAATGCATAAAAATAATTTTTATATAATCGCAAAAAGGTAAGCCGGTAGCAAATATGCCACCGGCTCTATGTCCTCTCCAATGATGTCTAACTTTGTTAGTTGCGCTTCAATTTTTCTATTCCCAAGAGTTGCCCGAGAGTGAGTTTAGGTTTGGCATACTTACTAAGGTTATAACCATTTTTATAGAGAAGATTATAAACTGTTTTTGATAGATAGCTATCTTGTGCATGTATTAGCAAATTTCTAAGGTCGTTTATACCATAGAAAAAGCCTATGTCACCTGCTATAACATATGGATTTCCCCATACATAAAATACAGTTGCATAAATGTCTTCTTCGCTATCTATAGTAAGTTCTTCCGAATTAAACTCCGGAGCTCTATATTCTTCGTAAGTAGAATAATCAAAGCTCTCCAAAATTTTTTCCAAAGCTTCCGTATTTTTTTGTTGCATCAATTTTGGAACACCAGCTTTTTTTAGCTGGTCTATTTGGTTACGTGCGTGCTCTACAAGCTTTTGCCGTTTCAAGTAGATATCATCTCCTATATTTATTTAAATTAGTTAAACAGATTTTGAGAGGACTTTTTTAACTAATTTATATTATAATTATAATACGTTTTAGTGTTTATGTCAATTTGTGTTAATTTATTTACCCCCTATTACACTATAAATTATTAATTTATTAAGGAAATAAAAAACACCTGAAATTTTAGGTGTTTTCTATTTGCTCTATGCACTTTTTAATTCTAAACGTAACTTATCTGCAATCATTGCTATAAATTCACTATTTGTTGGTTTTCCTTTAGCTGCAGATACAGTGTAGCCAAAAATGTTTTCTACGGTGTTTTGCTCTCCGCCTACCCCATGCAACTTCTATTGCGTGACGAATAGCACGTTCAACTCTTGATGGTGTAGTATGATATTTTCCTGCAATTTCTGGATAAAGCTGTTTTGTAATTTGATTAATTACATCTGTATCTCTTATTACCATCATAATTGCTTCTCTTAAATATTGGTAACCTTTAATATGAGCTGGAACTCCTACTTCATGTATGATATTTGTTACAAGTGCTTCTAAATTTTCTTGATTTTTCTTTTTATCTGGTGCTATATCTATGTACTGACTTTTAATTTCTCTACTAATAAAGTTATTTTTTAGTTGTGTTGGTTGATAATTTTTTAGTTCTTTCATTCTTTTTATTAAAACATTAATATCAAAAGGTTTTACAATATAGTATTGTGCTCCTAAGCTGATTGCTCTTTGCGTTATTTTATCTTGCCCAACAGCTGATAAAATAATACATAATGGCTTTTTGTCTATATCTGATTCAAATAGTTTTTCTAGTACACCTAAGCCGTCTAAATGTGGCATTATAATATCTAAAAGAAGGATATCTGGCTTTAGCTCTATGGCCATGCTATAAGCTTCATTTCCATCTTTTGCAATTCCTATAATTTCAATTTCTTCCTCCTTTTCTAAATAACTAGATAATGTCATTGTAAAGTCACTATTGTCATCAGCTACTAATACTGTAATTTTTTCATTCAAAGTTAACTCCTCCTATTAATAATATTTGTAAAATTTTTACATTTTTTACTTTTGAAATTATATTAAATTTACAAATAAATTGCAATACTTTTATGGAAATTTTTTCCATATTATTTCAAATTTATTTATTTTTCAATGTTTTACAGCTATATTTTTTTAATATTTTTTTCTTGTAAAAGTTCTATATTTTGTATATTAAGTTGTTTTTTATCTATTTCATATAATAATTTGTCTTTTTCATCAAAAGTTAATTCTATATTACAGCATATAAATTCATTAAACTCTGTTTTAGTAATATTAATCTTGTTTAAACTACAATAATATTTAAAAGATTCAAAATCTTGATATGGTAAAGTTACTTTCATTTCTAAACCGCAAATATTCTTCTACAATATTTGCGTTTGCTATAGCATTTTTTGTAACTTCTGAGTATGCTCTAAAGAGTCCTCCTGTGCCTAAGAGAATTCCTCCAAAATACCTTGTTACTATAGCTAAACAATTTACTAATTCATTTTTTGTAAGCAAGTTTAATATTGGGGCTCCTGCTGTACCAGATGGTTCTCCATCATCACTTGATTTTTCTAATACTTCATTTTTATTTTGAAGCCTATATGCAAAAGAGTGATGCTTTGCATCATAATATTTTTTATTAATTTTTTCTAAATTTTTTTCTACTTCCTCTATAGAATTTACATAGATCAAGTCACAAATAAATTTAGACTTTTTTTCTATTATTTGCTCTGTTACATTTTCATTAATTGTTTTCAAGCTTTTTCCTACTTTCTTATTTTCCTTTATTTACTCTTTTCTTTATTTATTCATTTCTTTATTTATTCATTTTTTTATTTATTCTTTTCTTTATTTATTCATTTTTTTGTACTAAATATTTTCTCCTGCCACATAACCTGTAGAATATGCAATTTGTAAATTAAACCCTCCTGTATAAGCATCAACATCAATTATTTCTCCTGCAAAATATAGACCTTTAATTAATTTAGATTCCATAGTTTTAGGATTAATTTCTTTTATAGAAATGCCGTCCAGATGTAATTATTGCTTCTTCAATTGGTCTAAAGCCTGCTATTATTATTTCTAAATTTTTTAACAAACTTACTAAATTTTTTCTTTCTTCCCTAGTAATAGAATTTACCTTTTTTTCTTTATCTATTTTAGATAGCTCTACTATTGTATCTATCATTTTTTGAGGTAACAATTCATTTAAACTATTTTTAAATTCTTTATTTTTTTGTTTTTCAAAGTCTCGTAATATTCTTTGCTCTAATTGTTGTTCAGTTAATGCTGGTTTTAAATCTATCATAAGATAAATTTTTTCTTGTTTTAGTAAATTTTCTATATTTGGAAATCTAAGTAAATGTGCTGAACCACTTAATATTATAGGACCTGAAACTCCTAAATGAGTAAATAACATTTCTCCAAAGTCTTCATATATTATTTTATTACTAGATATGTCTTTTATTTTTATTGAAACATTCTTTAAACTTAAGCCTTGCATTTGCTTACATATTTTTAATGATTCATTGCTAACAGTTAATGGAACTAAAGATGGTTTTATTTTTATAATAGTATGTCCTAATTTTTGTGCCATTATATAACCATCTCCTGTTGAGCCTGTTACTGAATAGCTTTTTCCACCTGTAGCTAAAATAATTTTATCTGCAAATATTTGTTGCTTTTTACCAGAAAAAAGGCATTGCACTCCAATTGCCTTGCCTTCTTCTACAATTATTTCTTCTACTTTTGTATTAGTTTGAATCTTTACATTTTGCTTTTTAAGTAGTTTTATAAATACATTTAGCACATCTTTAGCATTATCTGTAACAGGAAATATGCGGTGTCCTCTTTCTTCTTTAACTTTTAGACCTTCTTTTTCTAACATATTAATTATGTCTTGGTTAGTAAATTTATTAAAGCTACTATAAAGAAACATACCATTACATGGTACATTTTGAATAAATTCTTCTATTGGAAGGCTACTTGTAATATTACATCTACCTTTTCCAGTAATTAATAATTTTTTACCAATAGACTCCATTTTTTCTAATATTGTTACATCATTTCCGAATTTACTTGCATTTAGTGCTGCCATTATTCCAGCAGGTCCACCACCTATTACAATTACTTTCATTTATTACCTCATATTATTTTTATAACAAGTTTACACTTATTTAATTGTTTTTTAACTCATAGTTTGGACTGCCTTTAATACTCCAAGCTTTCCATATTCATAAGTAAGTCCACCTTGAAGAAAAGCAGTATAAGGCTCTCTAATTGGTGCATCACAAGAAAGCTCTATTGATGAGCCTTGTGTAAATGCTCCTGCTGCCATTATAACTTTATCTGTATAGCCTGGCATATCCCATGGTTCTGGTACTGAATTGCTATCAATTGGAGAACCCATTTGTATGCCTTGGCAGAATTTTATTAGTTTTTGCTCATTATGGAAAGTAATTGTTTGCACAATATCTGATCTTTTTTCATTATATTTTGGACTTGTATCATATCCTAAATCTTCTAACAATTTACTAGCAAATATGGCTGTTTTTAGACTACTTGCTACTACATGTGGTGCCATATATAAGCCTTGTAATATAGATTTATTTATTCCAAGTGTTGGTCCTACTTCTTTTCCAAGTCCTGGTGCGGTTAATCTTTCAGCAGCTAAATTAACTAATTCTTTTTTTCCTACAATATATGCTCCATTTGGTGCAATTCCACCGCCTAAGTTTTTTATTAAAGAGCCTACTATTATGTCTGCACCTAAACTAGTTGGTTCTATAGTTTCTACCATTTCTCCGTAACAATTATCTACCATTATAATAGCATTTTTGTTAACACTTCTTATAGTATCAATTACATTTTTTATTTTATCTAATGTAATACTCTTTCTTAAGCTATAGCCTCTAGAACGTTGTATTTCAATTAATTTTATATCATTCTTTTCTACTCTTTTTTTTATTTCATCATAGTTAAAATCATCTTGTAACATATCTATTTGTTCATATTTTACATTATGAGCTTTCAAAGAACTTTGATTATTTGTAATTCCAATTACCTCATCTAGAGTGTCATATGGTTTACCACTAATGCTTAAAAAAGTATCTCCTGGTCGTAAAAATGCAAATAATGCAACTGTTAGAGCATGTGTACCAGAAATAAATTGGCTTCTTACTAAGCTATCTTCTGCATCTAACACTTCTGCAAATACTTTTTCAATTGTATCTCTTCCAATATCTGAATATCCATAACCTGTTGTACTATTAAAGTGAATATCAGAAATATTATATTTTTGAAAAGCATTTAATACTTTTAAACTATTATACTCACATGTTTTATCTACTTTTTTAAATTCCTCTGTTATAGAGTTTTCCACTTTTTCTGATAAATCTAATAATTTTTCACTTATTCCAAATTGTTTATACATTTTAATACTTCCCTTAATTTATTTATATTTCATCACTACTATATCTAGTTAATTTATTTATATTTCATCACTACTATATCTAGCCTCAGTTTGCCACGTATTAACTTTATAATATTTTCCTAAGAAACTTGGCTGATACCAATCTAACCTATAAATTGGCTCTTGTAATACTTCTCCATTTTGATTTATTACTCCCCATTTTCCGTTAACTTTTATACCAGCAAATCCATATTCATTAAAATCTGTTATCATTTCATAGTTATTATCTAACTTTATATTACCTTCTCTATCAACAAATACCCATTTACTATCTATATTTTTGGCTAAAAGATTATTATTAGGGAATATATCTTTTGCTTCTAATTTGTTTCCATTTTCATCATAATATGAAAAATTATTTTCTGAAACTAGCATAATATATTTATTTGGATTTATTGTTGATGGTTCATATTGTTCAATTTCTGCACCATCCATTTTAGCCATTTGCTCAATTTTTAGATTATATAATTCTATAGTTTTTGTATCTGCAATTTCTGCTTGGATTAAATTTGTATCATTAAATCTAAAAATACTTGTATATTTCATTTCTAATACTACTTTACCTGTATGATCAACAATTCCATTTTTTCCATCTTTAGAAACTATAAAATAATTACCTGGTAAATATCCTATATATGTATAATTATCATCTATAATTACATCTCCATTTGCATTTACTACAGTATATATATCATTTTTATCTATTGCTATATAATAATTTGGGCTATCAGTTTGTGTTAAACTAATATTTTTTGTTTCTATTTTATTTCCATTTGTATCAAATATAAAAGTTTCATCACCTTTAATTGCATTTAAATAAATGCCTCCAAACAAAATAGTATCATATTCTGAATGTAAAATTGTTTGTCCAGTTCTTGTAACAACTCCTTGCTTTCCATTACGAGTTGTAATAAAAATATCATTAATTGCATAATATTGAATTTCTTGATATTCATGGTTTAAAATTATTTGTTTATTTTTTATTAAACCTGCTTGTCCATCTTTAAAGGCTATAAAATAAAGGTCTTTTTCACTTGGAATTTGATTAACTCTTTCTAATTGAGTATACTCTGTTTTTAGTATTGTACGTCCGCGATAATTAATATAACCATATCTAAATCCATTTTCTGTTTTTTTACTTACAATAAAACCTGTAGTTTTATTTTTTGTTGCTTTATTATAGTAATTATCAGAAGTTATTGTTTCATATTCATTTTTAATAATTACTTTTCCCTTCATGTTAATAACTCCAGCTTTGCCATCTTTTTTTACTAAAAACGTTCCTTCTTTATAATTAATACTACTTATTTCTTCATATATTGGCTTTGTTATAACTTTTCCTTCTAGAGTAATTAGACCTATTTTTCCGTCTTTTTCATATGTTAATACACTTTTTTCGTAATGGCTTGCTTCTATATTAGTATCAATTGTAATTGCTTGTACATTTTGATAATCCGTAAGAATTTTTTGAGCATTATTATTTAAAACTTCACTTTCATAGTTCTTTGTTTCTTGATTATAATCACTAATACATATAAAAACTGGCTTAGAAGGGTTTGGAATTTGAATAGCTATATATTTAGGCTCAATAATAATATTTCCACTTTTATCTATAACACCATATTTAGAATTTTGAGTAAATAAGAAATAATTATATTCTTTTATTTCTTCTATGTTATATTGTAAGCTTAGTTCATTTATAACTATAATTGTTGCTATTACTGCTATTGCTACAATAATAGCTAATAAAATAATCCATTTTAATTTCCCCTTCATAGCTCTATTTTCCTTTCTATTCTTCTTCAACTTTTTCTACTTCTTCATGCCCATTTTTGCATATTTTAACCCACTTAATTCTTTTATCTTCATATTGTTCAATATGATATGTTAAATACTTATCCTCAATTGTAGGCTTTTCGTCTTTTTCTGGAAGTCTACCTAGTTTTTCTATTAAATAGCCAGATAATGTTTCATAATCTCCCTCTGGAATTTTTACATTTAATATTTTTTCTAGTTCATAAATACTAATATTTCCTTCTACTAAATAGGTATTGTTATCAATTTTTTTGTACTCTACTTCCACTTCATCATATTCATCAAATATGTTTCCTACTAGTTCTTCTAAAATGTCTTCCATTGTAAGTACTCCAGAAGTTCCTCCATATTCGTCTACAACAATTGCCATTTGCATTTTATTAGTTTGTAGTTCTCTAAAAATTTCGTCTATTGGTTTTGTTTCTGGTACAAAGTAAGCTTCTCTTAAAATATTTTTAATTTCTATTTTTTTATTTGAGCTAATAAATTTTAAAATATCTTTTAAGAATAAAATACCTTTAATATTATCTATTGTTTCTTCATATACTGGTATTCTACTATATTTATATTCATCTATTTCATCTAAAATTTCATATAAATCTTGGTTTATTTCAATAGCATACATATCTGTACGGTGTGTCATAATTTCTGAGGCAACAATATCATTTAAAGCAAATACATTATTTATTAGCTCTTTTTCTGTTTCCTCTATTGAGCCTTTTTCTTCACCTTCATCTACCATCATTTTTATTTCTTCTTCAGTAACAACTTCTTCATCTTGTTCATTTACTCCAAAAATTTTAGAAATAATATTGGTTGAATGTGTTAATAGTTTTACAAATGGTGCTGTAAGTAAAGAAATGCCTCTAATAACTCCTACTGTGCTAAAAGAAATTTTTTCATAATATTTCATAGCTAATCTTTTAGGAACAAGTTCTCCAAATACAAGCGTAAAGAATGAAAGTATTAAAGTAATAATTACTATAGATATACTTCTCCATATAGAAACGCTTAAAAATGGCATTAAACTATTTAATAATGGTGCTAAATCATCTGCAAAAGCATCTGATGCAAAAGCACTTGATAGAAATCCTGCTAAAGTAATTCCTATTTGTATTGTTGCTAAAAATTTGCTTGGATTTTTTAACATTTTTTGAATTTGTTTTGCCTTTTTATTTCCCTCTTTTACCTGTTTTTCTATTTTAGCATCATTTAATGATATAAAAGCAATTTCTGTTGCTGCAAAATAAGCATTAAGTAAAATTAAAATTGCCAAAAAGATAAGTTGTAAAATCATATATTTTTCCTTTCGTTTTTTGACCTAAGTATATAGCATAATTATATATTCTATATGCTTGTATGTCAATAAATGAGCTAATATTTTACAGTTATAATTTTTATATTTTAAAGTCCTGTTGTTGGTAATTTTTTATTAGGTGTATAATGTTCCGTAGTTTGACATTAAATTAATAAAAATATCGTCTGTAAGTCTTGAAATATAGGCTTAAAATTTTGTCAACTTTTTTCTGCTTTTCTGTTGTCTTTTGTTTTCTTTTGTGATATAATACAAAAAAACAAAAGAGGTATATAGATATGTATTTAAATATTATGAATAATAAAAAAACTGGAAAAACTAGACTTTCAATACGTAAAGGCTTTCGAGATAAAAATGGTAAAGTAAAAAATGTAACTATTCAGAATTTGGGAGATTTAGATGTTTTAAAACAACAATTCGATGATCCTATCTCTCACTTTAAAGATATTGTTAAGCAAATGAATGAACAAGAAAAATTAGATAATCTTCCTATCACTCTAACTATTGATAAAAATAAGCATCTTTTAGAAGGTACTGATAATAATAAAAATTTTGGTTATGTTGCTTTATCTAAAATTTATCATGAATTAGAAATTGATAAATTTTTTAAAATTAAATTTCAAGCTAGAAATTTTTCTGAGTATAAAATTAATAATATTATGAAACTTCTTGTTTTTTCAAGGTGCCTTTTCCCTGACTCTAAAAAATCTACTTTTGAAAATAAAGATATATTTTTTGAAAATTCTAACTTTTCTTTAAAAGA
>CANQTQ010000032.1 GCA_947626765.1 uncultured Clostridia bacterium | reverse complement strand
TCTCTCTCTCTCTACTCTCCCAAGTGTTTGCTGTTTTCATGTTCTTCCTCCGTATTTCTTTTTTCCTTAGTTTGTACCAAATTTTTTTAATATATTCCAATTTTTAGAAATTTTTAAATATATTTTTATTTATAGCATGCTTTCATAGTATGTTTTTTTGCTACTATGCTTAGTATAAATTAATGACTTTATTTTGTCAATACAAATTTTAAATTTATACTTAATTTTGCATTTACTTTTTCATACTTGCATTTAATATTTCAATTGACGATTTATACTTAATTTGAAGCTTTAATTTTTTTAATTTCAAGCTTTATATTTTAATCGTTAAATTTTTAATTTTAAAGTTTCTATATGTTTTGTGTATTTTTATTGTTGTACTAAAATAATATTTTATTAAGTATTTTAATTGGAGGGATTGATATATATGAAAAATATTAAACTTGCAGTTATTGGTGCAACTGGGCTTGTTGGTCAAACTGTTTTAAAAGTATTAGAAGAAAAAAACTTACCTATTTCTGAATATGCCTTTTTTGCTTCCAAACGTTCTTGTAATAAAAAAATTTCTTTTTTAGGAAAAGAATATATAGTTAAAGAACTTACAGATACTTCTTTTGATGAAAATTTTAATTATGCTATTTTTTGTGCAGGTTCTGAAGTTTCTAAGAAATTTGTTCCAATAGCTACTGCTAAAGGGTGTGTCTCAATTGATAATAGCAGTTATTTTAGAATGGATTTTAATGTACCTTTAATAGTTCCAGAAGTAAATTTAGATGATATTAAAAATCATAATGGAATTATTGCTAACCCTAATTGTTCTACTATACAGGCAGTTGTTGCTTTAAAACCTTTAGATAATAATTATTCTATAAAAAGAATTGTTTATAGTACATATCAAGCTGTTTCTGGTGCTGGTTACAAAGGTGTTATAGATTTAAAAAATGGAATTTCTAATTTTGTAACTACAGATGATGGTATTAATTTATTAAAAAATAGCAGTCAGGATTATGAACTTCAAAAATTTCCATTACCTATTTTTAGTAATTGCTTGCCACATATTGATGTATTTTTAGAAAATGGTTACACAAAAGAAGAAGAAAAAATGATTAATGAAACTAGAAAGATTTTGAAAAAGCCAAATTTAAAAATAACTGCTACCACTGTAAGAGTTCCTGTTTTTAATAGTCATAGTGAATGTATTAATGTAGAATTTGAAAAAGATTTTAATTTATATGATTTAAAAGAAATTTTAAAAAATTCTCCTGGAATAGTTTTAAAAGATGATATTAAAAATGATCTTTACCCTACTACTTTAGATACTAATGGTCAAGATAAGGTTTTTGTTGGAAGAGTT
Organism: uncultured Clostridia bacterium; assembly: GCA_947626765.1. GTDB lineage: Bacteria > Bacillota > Clostridia > TANB77 > CAG-508 > CAG-273. Next base: position 14,114 of record CANQTQ010000032.1, on the reverse strand, counting down.
CGTAGAGATTATAGCGTAAGTTCTGGTATTAATTTATGGGTTGTTGCTGATAATGTTAGAAAAGGGGCTGCTAGTAACGCAGTACAAATTTTAGAAAGATTAATTTATATTGATTGAATATACTTCTTAAGTTCTTGATAAAAATTTTCTCTTGTTCCTATTAAAATGATTACTACAATATTTTCTTTTTCATAAATTTTATATGAAATTTCATAATTAATATTATGATAAAAAACATCAAATCCATATATTTCATTTAAATCCCCCTTTTTAGCTTCTCCAATATATGGATTTGTTTGTATTTTAATTATTGCTTTTTTTAATTTTTCTTTTAATAATTTCTCTTTTATTTTTTTAATAAATTTTTTCGCTTTTGGTAATATTCTAATTTGATACAATATTAGTCCTCCTTAAATGTATCTTCTAAAGTATAATATGGAGCTTCGTTTTCTGCTACTTTATCTGCTTCTTCAGTTATTTTGTTAATTCCATATTTTATTTGTTTATTTCTTTCTTTGAACTTCTCTAATAGTTCTTTTCCCTTATATCCTTCTTTTATTAAGTCTTCTAATATAAGATCTGCAAAATTATTTTGAGAAGTGTTTATTACTGGTCTAATAATAATAGAATTATCTTTTATTATACATTCTACTTCATTTGTAATATTTAGTTCTTTACAATATTCAATAGGTATTGTAATTTGTCTTTTACTTGAAACTGAAATTCTTTTTGGCTTCATTAAATATTTCTCCATTTCTAAAGTTTTCATTTTTTATTTCCTTTCTATATTATATTCAATTTTATTTTTATTATTCTTTGTTTCATTGTATCAAAGAAACAAAGAATAGTCAATCTTTATTTTTTAATATTTTTGTACCATAATTATATGTTTTTGCATATATTGTAATAGTAAACTATTAGAAAGGAAAATGCTAAATTATATTTTAGCAAGGTTTAATAAATTGAAAAAAAGTTTATTTATTGGTTGTGGTACAGCTTTAGTTACTCCTTTTACTGATACAGGGGTTAATTATGATGAGCTTAAAAAATTAATTGATTTTCAAATTATGCAAGGAACAGATGCTATTATTATATGTGGAACAACAGGTGAAAGTTCTACTATGTCTTTAGATGAAAAAAAGCAAGTTATTAAATTTACAGTAGAAAATGTACATAATAAAATACCTGTTATTGCAGGTACTGGTGGGAACAATACCAAAGAAGTAATTTTACTTTCGCAATATGCTAAAAATGTTGGAGTAAACGGTATTCTTATTGTTACACCATATTATAATAAAACTACACAAAATGGCTTAATAGAGCATTATAGTAAAATTGCTGAAAGTGTTTCTCCGCTTCCTATTATTTTATATAATGTTCCTAGTAGAACTGGTCTTAATATTGAGCCAGATACATGCTATGCTCTTTCTAAAATTCCAAATATTGTTGGAATTAAAGAAGCAAGTGGAAATATTTCTCAAGTAGCTAAAATTGCTAATTTATGTGGAAATGAATTATATATTTATTCTGGAAATGATGATCAAACTCTTCCTATTTTATCTTTAGGTGGAATTGGAGTTGTTTCTGTACTTTCTAATATTGCTCCTAAATTTGTACACAATATGGTTTTTGATTATTTAAGCGGAAATTATACTTTAGCAGTTGATTCGCAGTTAAAAGCAATTCCACTTATAAATAGCTTATTTAGTGAAGTTAATCCAATACCAGTAAAAGCTGCTTTAACACTTATGGGGTATAATGTTGGAAACCCTCGCCTTCCTCTTATTCCAATATCTAATTTAAATGGAAAAAGATTAGAAAGCGAAATGAGAAAAATGAAAATTATTTAATTTTTCTTAATTTTTAATAAAACTATGTCGTTTTTTCTAAATATATGTTATAATTAAGATATATTAGATAAAAAAAAGGGGATTTTTACTCTATGTTAACTACAAAAGAATTAGGTATACAAAAAAGTTCTTATGCTGAATTTTTTTGCATAATTCAAGATTTAATAAGAAATGAAACTGTACAAAAAATGAGAACGTTTAATCAGCATTCAAATGTTTCGTGTTATAAGCATTGTATACAAGTTGCTTATTATACTTATATTGTTTGTAAAAAACTAAATTTAGATTATATTTCTGCAACCCGTGGTGCTATGTTACATGATTTATTTTTGTATGATTGGCATACTCATATAATAGAAAATAAAAAATTTACTGATATGCATGCTTTTAGTCATCCTAAAGCAGCTTTAAAAAATGCAACTGAAATTTTTGATTTAAATAAAATTGAACAAGATGTTATTTTAAATCATATGTGGCCTGTAACAATTAAAATTCCTCATTATAAAGAGACTTTTATTGTTACACTTGCAGATAAGTTTAGTGCCATGAAAGAGACCTTTTCTTATTTAATTAATTTATTACATAGTAAAAAAGCATATAAGTATGCTTATGTATTTTTAAGTCTTATTGTTTTTAGAATAATTTAATTATTTTTTGTAATATTTTTATACTCTCTTTAATATACATTAAAGAGAGTATTTTTTGTTTTAAAAAGAGGTGTGTTATTTGCTTAAAATATTAGTAAATGGAATTAATGGAAAAATGGGAACTGAGGTTGCTAAACTTATTATGAACGATAAAACTTTGCATTTATTAGGCGGATTAGATAACTATATTTCTCATAATCTACCATATCGCGTTTTTAATAATGTAAATGATATTATAGAAAAGCCAAATGTAATAATTGATTTTTCCGTTCCAGAAGCTACAATTTTGCTTCTTCCTTTTGCTATACAAAATAAAATTCCAGTTGTTATTGCTACTACTGGATTTTCTAAGCTGCAACAAGATGAAATTATAAATGCAAGTAAAATTATTCCTATTTTTCAAAGTAGCAATATGTCTTATGAAATTGCTATTATGAGTAAAGTAGTAGCTAATCTTTCTAAAAGTTTACCGGATTCTGAAATTGAAATTGTTGAAACTCATCATAATAGAAAAAAAGATGCTCCAAGTGGTACTGCCTTAATGCTTGCTAACAGTATAAATGAAGCAAATAATAATATTTATAATTATAATTTTAATAGATTTGAAAAGCTAGAAAAAAGAAATCCAAAAGAAATTGGATTTTCTAGTATTCGTGGTGGAAATATTGTTGGAGAACATTCTGTTTTATTTTTTAATGAAAATGAAACTTTAGAAATAAAGCATACAGCTTATTCTAGAACTATTTTTGCTAAAGGTGCTATTGAAGCTGCTAAATTTTTAGTTAAACAAAATAGTGGCATTTATGGTATTGCTGACCTGTCCAAAAATACTTAAAAAAATGAATTAATAAAGACCTGTCCCCAATTGCTTGAAAATAAGCACTGGGACCTGTCCCCTAAAAAAAGACCTGTCCCAAAGTACTTAAAAATAAGTTAATAAAGACCTGTCCCCTAAAAAATGTTTACAATTTTTAGGGCATTTTTATCTTTTATGTGTTCTAATATAAAATTGCAATTGCTAATTGATTCTGCTGCCATTGCTGCTTCTTTTGATTCAACATCTGCTTTAGTTTTTGCTATTTCTGTTTGTACTTTTTCTAGTTCATTATGTTCTATATAATAAGCCATTATTTCATTTTTTTCTTCCCATATTTTTTCAATTTCTTCCATTTTTTTATTTGACTCATCCCAATTTTTGTTTTCTATTTGTTGTTTTAAAATATCTAAATGTTTGCTCATTTCTTCTACTGATTTATTTGTATTATTTTGAGTAATAATATTTCCTACAATAATTAAAACAAGAATAATAATTGTAATTACAATTTCTTTATACATTAACATTAACTTTTTTACCTTTCTTTTTTTATAAAGTTTTATAAAATTTCTTATAATAACTTATAATTTATTTACGCTTAAACTATTATAAAATTATAAAATTTTATAATTTTTAATTTTCCTTTTCTTTTGCTTGGCAAAATATTTGACCTTTTCCGTCATAAGTTACAATTAATGCTTCTTCTGGCTTTATTTTAAATTTTTCTACTTGTTTATTTAGCCAATTTAAATCTCTTCCTATTTGCTTTAAATTATTTAGCATAACTTTTCCATCTACTACTAAGTCATAAGGAATTCCTTCATAATCTGGCTCAATATTAAAATCTTCTGGTATAGCTGTTCTTTTATTTGGTTTTTGAATAACTGTTACTTGCCCACTTGTTTCTAAAATAGCATATTCCACATCTCCTAAATTAACTACGCCATTTCCTCTTAATCTTTCTTGAAGCTCATTTATAGTAAATCTTTCTTTTTTTAAAGCTTTTTCATCTATTTTTCCTCTATAAATTAAAATGCTTGGCTTTCCACACATTATTTCTCTTGCTTTTATACTTTTCATATTAATTAATGAAATTAATAAATGCATTACTAGTAATCCTAAAATAGGAATTATTCCATTTGAAATTGGAATTCCTGTATCTGACATTGGTATTGATGCTAAGTCTGCAATCATAATTGAAATAGCAAGTTCAAATGGCTGAAGCTGTCCTATTTCTCTCTTTCCCATTAGTCTCATAACAATAAGTACAAGTATGTATAAAAAAATAGTTCTTATTAATGTAATTAACATATTTTCCCCTTCTTTTTTAAATTTTTTAATTAATATAATTTTGAACAAAAAAAATAAATTTATTCAAGAAAATGAATAAATTTTTGTTTTTCGTTCATAATACAAAATAGAAAACCATGAAATTTATATAATAGATAATTCTTTTAAAAAGGAGGTTTTAAGTTATGTCAAATAGCCAAGAAAACACTCAAACAAATTCAAATAGTAAAAGCACAGTATGGCAAATAGTTGGTAGATTAGTTACAGCTGGAGTTGTACTTGCTATAACTGCTTTTTTTACACCAGGATTTCAAATTAATGGTTTTTGGGCATTAGCAGCAGCTGCTATTGTTCTTACTATTATTGATTACTTAATTACTCGTTTTACTGGTTTACATGCAAGTTCATTTGGAAAAGGCTTTGTAGGATTTGTTCTTTCTGCTGTAGTACTATATGTTACACAATATTTTGTAGCAGGTTATACAGTATCTTGGATGGCTGCAATTATTGGTGCTTTAGTATACGGCGTTGTAGATTATTTCTTACCTGGCGAACAACAAGAATAAATTTTAAATTAAAAGAGGCTAGTAAATAGCCTCTTTTAATTTATTTTCCTTTATTCCAACCTTCTTTGTTTGTTTGTCTTTCTCTTGCTATTGCTAAGCTTTCTGATGGTATATCTTGTGTAATTGTAGAACCTGCTGCAACTAGTACATGGTCTCCCATTGTTACTGGTGCTACTAAATTAACATTAGAACCAACAAAACAGTTATCTCCAATAACAGTTTTATGTTTATTTTTTCCATCATAATTGCATGTTATAGTTCCACAGCCAATATTGCAATTTTCTCCAATTGTAGAATCTCCCATATATGATAAATGTGGAACTTTAGTACCTTTTCCAATAATAGCTTTTTTAATTTCTACAAAGCTTCCTACTTTTACTTTGTCTGCAAGAACACAACCTTCTCTAATATATGCATTTGGTCCAATATTGCAATCTTCTCCAATTACTACCCCTGATTTAATAGTTGTGTTTGGGTGAATTACAGTATCTATGCCAATTTCTACATCATCATAAATATATGTAGTATTCATGTCTTCTATTGTAACGCCATTATTCATGTGCATTGTGTTAATACGAATTCTTAAAATTCTAGATAACATTTCTAATTGTACTTTTGTATTTAAGCTTAAAATTTCTGTATTATCTTCTACTAAAACTCCACCAATTTTTTCGTTTTTGCTAGACAACATTTTAATAATATCTGTTAAATAATAAAGCCCCATGCTGCTTTTTTCTAATTTGCCAATAATTTCTAATAATTTTGAAATATTAAAGCAATATAGCCCTGCATTTACTTCTAATAAATTTGTTTGTGGCTCTGTTAATTCTTTTTCTTCTATAATTTCTACAATTTTATTATCGTTTCTAATAATTCTTCCATAACCTGTAGGATCACTAATAATTCCTGTTAAAACTGTTGCAGTTTCTTCTTCTTTTTGTGATTTTTCTATTAATGTTTTAATTGTATTTGGTGTAATTAAAGGAATGTTACCATTTGCAATTAATACTCTTCCAGATTTTTTTTCTAAGTATGGAATTGCTTGCATAATTGCATGACCAGTTCCTAAGCAGTTTTCTTGATATATGTATGTAACTTCATCTTTTAAAATATCTTCTATTTCTTCTTTATTTTTTCCAACAATAACTGCTACTTCTTTAACTCCTGCTTTTTTTATTGCTTCTACTACTCTTTTAATAACTGCTTTTCCGTATAATTCTTGTGCTAATTTTGACTTCTTAGATTTCATTCTGTCATCTGTTCCTGCTGCCATTACTAATCCTATTACTTCTTCCATAATTTTAATCTTCTCCTTTTATAATATTTATTTTTTGTTTTGCCTATAGTTGCTATTCAAAATTTTAAAGTTGTAAGCTGTAACTGCCTATGGCATTATTGTTTTGCATTATATAATTTAATTGCTGTTTCTGGGCTATCTGCTCCTTCTTTATTTTTTACAGGAGCAAATTCTTCTTCTCTTTTTACTCTTAATATTGAAATATTGTTATATCTTGTAAATACATCAAAAATAAATGATTCAAATTTATATATATTTGGAGTTTCAGGTTCTATATATTCCCCGTTTTCTGTTAAATACGAAGATTTTTTAAAGGCTGCATGATATGGAAGTTTAACTTTTGCTAGGTCTTCTAAAACACTAATATTAAATAAATATGTTCCAATATTTACTTCTCCAAATAGTAATTCTCCGGTTTTTATCTCTTATAGTTGTCATTTCTTCTGGTAAATCTATATATTCAATAATTTGTGGTTTTCCATTTACCTTACAAAATACTCCTACTTTTTCTTTTGGATTTGTTTTTGCTACAGATTTAGCACCTATTTTTTGTTTTTCTTGTATTGTAAGTCCTATTAATAATGGATCTACAAAGTTTGAAATAATGTTATCTATATTGTTTACAAACACCCACTCTATTTGCTTTTGCTTTATTTCATTTAGTAATCCAGATTTAGCAAATGACTCATAAATGCCACCATTACCATTTGCCGCTTCTTTTATTTGCTTTTCTTTATTTAAAATAACTTTTCCGTTTGTATCTAAAAGTGGAAGTTCACCTTGCATAAAGAACTTTATTTTATCTTTATTATACCCAAAATAATTATGATTTTCTAAAAATTCTACTGTTTCTTTATGATTTTCTTTGCTTGTCATAATATACCAAGGAATTTCTACATTATATTCATTTTTTGCTTTTTTAAAACTATCTATAAATATTTCAAATATATACTTTGGACCATTTTTTGTATTTAGCATATAGGTTCCTTTTGGTCCAGAATGTCCAAGTCTAGTTCCTTGCCCACCTGCTAATGTAATTACAGCATAATGCTCATTTTTTATTACTTCATTTCCTATATCTTCTAATTTTTGTTTTTCTTGTGCAGATAGCTTTTCTTTATTTATATAATTAATGCTTTCTATTTTGTTTTCTTCTATTTCTGTCTTTCTTTTGGTACTTTCATATAAATTTTTTAGTTCATCAAAGTCAATTTTTAAAATTTGTTCTTCTAGATTTTTTATTTCTTGCTTTGTTAATAAATTAAGATAATTTAAAAGATGTGATTGATTATATTTTTCTAAAATAGAAATTACTTCTTTTTCCATTAAATACCTCGCTTATTTACAAATTATTTTTAATCTATTTTATTCATATTGTTATATTTTTGTTTAAGTATTTTTATAATTTATATCATAAAACACAAAAAAATACAACTGCTAATGATAAGCCTGTTAAAACTACTGCTACTAGTTAATGGTTTTATATCTAATTGCTTTAATGTAATTATAACTATTAACTATGATTTATGACTTATGTAAAAGATACTTGTAGCAAAATTACTACAAGTACCTATCTTGTTTTGGTTTAGCAACATTTGTTTTTGTTACATATTCTTTCTACTATTCTTATTATGATTAATATTGCAAGTATTACTGCTAAAATTATAAAGGCAGCTAATGCGGCGGCAATAACAGCAGCTACTGCTGGAATAGAGCCAATAATTAGTCCTAATGTAATACCTAATAATATAGATAATATAAATATTATAACATCTATACAACATTTATTATTTCTTTTTTGTTTACATTCATTACTACATATTGTAACACATTTATTATCATTCTCGCACATGTTCTACACCTCCTAGTAACACTTGTGCTTAAAAGTATTACTAATATATTATATGTACGAGCATATTATTTTTTTACAAAATTCTACAATTTTTTTAAATAATACTCATTCTTTAAAATCCATCATTTTATCTATTTGCATTTGCCCTGCTCTTGTTACACTATTGTACCCATATTTTTCTTTTATGCTATCTAATGTTTTATCTAATTTTTGTTGCTTTTCATTTTTAGGGGTATCAAATAAAGATATTTGCTGAGTAATTGGAGAAGTTAATTTATCTAACTTTATTCCAATAAGTCTTATGGGCTGACCTTTGTATAATTCTTTTAATACTTCTTTTGCAGTTTCATAAATTATTTTTGTGCTATCTGTTGGTGTTAATAGTGTTTTTTGATGTGAATAGTTTTTGAATTCATTTGTTCTTATTTGTACGCCTATTGTTGAAGTAAGCAAATTATGTTTTCTTAGTCTATATGTTGTTTGTTCTGTAAGTGCTAAAAGTACTTCTTCTATTTTTTCTATATTGCTTAAGTCTTTTGGCATAGTTACTGAATTTCCTATACATTTTGGTTCTTCTGGCTCAGAATTTACTTCTGATAAATCTATTCCATTTGCATATTCCCATATAGTTTTGCCAAATTTACCAAATAATTTTTCTATATCTTGCTTGTTTCTTGAAGCTAAATCTCCTATTGTATTTATTCCTATCTGCTCTAATTTTGGAATGCTTTTTTTACCTACCATAAATAGCTCAGATATTGGAAGTGGCCACATTTTAGTAGGTATTTCATTTTTATACAAAGTATGAATTTTGTCTGGTTTTTCAAAATCTGATGCCATTTTTGCAAGTAGTTTATTTGGTGCTACTCCAATGTTTACTGTAAATCCAAGTTCTTCTTTTACTCTTGAATGAATTTCATAGGCTATGTCTAAGTCTGTTTTACCATTTGGCAGAAATGATGTAATATCTAAAAAGCACTCATCAATAGAAAATCGTTCTATTTTGTTTGTATATTCACAAAGGATGTTATATAAGGCATTTGAATATTTACGATAAACTTTAAAATTACTTTGATATATTTCAAGGTTAGGGCATTTTTGTTTTGCAAAATAAATTGGTTCTGCTGTTTTTATTCCATATTTTTTAGCAGGAGTACTTTTAGCTAAAACTATTCCTTTTCTTTTTTCTTCATCTCCACCAATAATAGCAGGGATAGTTCTAATGTCTATCTCTGCTCCATTTTTTAGCATTTCAACTGCTGTCCATGAGAGAAATGCATTATTTACATCTACATGTAAAATTTTTCTTTCCAAAAATATCACCTGTTTAAATTGTAAAACAGTTGTTTTTATTTGTCAATTACTAATTAGCTTAATTTTAGTAAAAAATTGTGTTATTTTTAAACATATTTTCTAACCATTAGTCTGATTTTGCCCTTTGATGTTGTTGATAAAATTTGCCCTATTTCAAATTTTCCTTTTCCTCTTATAGTTAAAATATCATTTTCTTTTAGCATGGCTGCATTTTTTGTTTTTAGTTCATAGTTTATAAATACTCTTTCTTCTGCTATAATTTCATTTGCTTTGCTTCTAGATAAATGCAAAATTTCAGATACAACTACATCTAATCTCATTTGTGGTATTAAAATTACCATTTCTTCTTTTTTTACAGGAACTATACTTAAATCTGAGATTTCTTTTATAGAAATTTCAGATTTTTGAAATCTAGTTAAATCTTGCAAATGACTTTTTAAATATTCTGCCATTTCAGCTTGCACTATAATATCTGCTCCAGATTCATTTACTATAATATCTCCTATTATTTCGCGTTTAATTCCAAGTTTCATAATTCCACCTAAATATTCAGAGTGATTATATTTTCCTTGAAGCTCTTGTGGCAATATAATAGATATTACTTTAATATTTTGCATAAATATAGAATTTGCAGTTTCCCTTGAAAATATTTCTTCTACTTTTTCTGGATATATGAATAGCATTTTTCTTTGTGCTTCTTCATAACCTCCATATAAAATATAATTAGTTTCATTACTTGCTTTTAATACTCTATTTACTGTGTTTTGCTGATATGCATCTAAAAATTCTGTTACTTGTACTTGATTTTTTGTATGCATAAATTTTAACTTGTCTAATATTTTTGAAACTAATAATTTATCTTCTTGTTTTGGAAATTGTTTTAATAGTTCTTGTTTTTCCATTTTTTTAATCCTTTTCTAGATAAATATAAGTTTTTTGTTTTAAATTTTTTTCTAATGTAAAGAAACTTTTAATGCCTAAATTTCTTTTACTAATTTTTTATATAAATTTCCCTTTTCTTCAAAGTTTTTAAAAAATCCATAGCTTGCAGCAGTTGGAGATAATAAGCAAATTTTTTGTTTTTTAGTTACTTCTTTAGCAGTTTTAACTGCTTCTTCTAATGTATTTACAACATATACTTTTTCTTTTTTTAATTTTTTGGCAATATCATGTCCTGTTTTTGGCATACAAATTATGTTTTCAATGCTGCTACTATTTAAGTATTTTATAAAATCTGTATAATCTAGTCCTCTATCCATTCCACCTATTATTAATGTATTAACTTCTTTTAATGCTTCTATTGCTTCTATTGTAGCCATTGGAACAGTTCCTATACTATTATCATAATATATAACATCATCAAATTTTCCAACTAGCTCTAATCTATGCTCTAAAGTTTTAAATTTGCTTATAGTTTTAATTGTTTCATTTAAGTTTAAGTTTAATATTTCAGAAACACCAAGTACAAACATTATATTATTTAAGTTATAATCTCCAATTAAGTTTCTTGGCTCATTTTTATCATATATACATTTATTGTTTAAATATACTTCATTTTCTTTTAAATATATGTTGCTTCCCTGTTTTCCTTTAAAACTTACTTTATATTCTTTTGCCTTTATATCTTTTACTAGTTTGTTTATTGTTTCATTATCAGTATTGTATAAAAAATAGTCTGAGTTTGTTTGATAGTTGAATATATTGCACTTAGCTTCTGCATATTCTTCAAATGATTTATAATGGTCTAAATGTTCTTCATAAATATTTAGTAGTATTGCAATATTAGGCGATAGCTTCATGTATTCTAATTGATGTGATGACATTTCTAAAACTACCAACATATTTTCTTCTAATTTATCTATATAGTCAAATACCGGTATTCCAATATTTCCTAAAAGAATACAATTTTTATTTTGATCTTTTAAAACATTATATATTAGTGAACTTGTTGTACTTTTTCCTTTTGTTCCTGTAATTCCTATAGTAGTCACATTAAAAAATTCTAATAATAACTCTAATTGTGATTTTATTTTATTTTCATATTTTTTTATATCAATTTTAGCAAAAGATATTCCTGGAGATTTCATTATTACATCATAATCATTTAAATTTTCTAAATAACTTTCTCCACATATAAATTCTATATTATTGTCATCTTTTAAAATTTCACAAGTTTGCTTCAAATCTTCTTTTTGGTCTGCAATATATATTTTTTGATTTTTCAAATATTTTCTTATTAATTTATATGTTGATTGTCCTTCTCTTCCAAAGCCTAATATAAGTACTTTTTTATTTTCTAAATACTTTATTAAATCATTTATCAATTAGAAATACCTCTTTTCTTAACATATCATTTTGCTCTTTATTTAAATTATTCTCTTCATTATATAGCATTGTAATATCATTTGTAATATCTACTAAATTATAATTGTTTTTATAATATTTTAGTAAATATGGCAAGTTTTCGTTTTTACTTTCTAAGTTTTGTATTGTTTTGCTTATTGCAAAATTTACTTCTTCAAAAGTTCCAACACAGTCAAATGGTTTTGCTATGCCATTTCCTGTTAATTCTATAAATGTTTGTAATAAGCTTTCTTTTTCAAATAAGTCTTCACCAAAAATTTTGATTAATTTTTCTTTATATAAATATGGGCTTAATATAATATATGCAAATAAGCATTTAGCACAATTGCAGCACCATTTCCACTCTTTTTCTTTGCTTCCTACATTACAGCTTTTAAATATTTTATGATATTTTTCTTTTCTTGCAAATATTTTTGCAATTTGTAACTCATTTAATGGTCTTAGAAAGCTAAAATATTTTACAGGAGCTTTTAAGTATTTTTTAGAGTATTCTTCAAAATCACATTCAAATTCGTAACTTTTAGAATATTGATGATTTACTTTTTCTCCAATAATATTTGACTCGTTTGCACTATTTTCATTTGATAAAGCAACATACTGCTTTGAAAGTAAATATGCTATAAAGTATGTTAGAAATGCAAGCATAGCAGAAAATGGTGTATGTCCATTTATAAAACCTTCTTTATTTAAGTTTATTAAATTTTGGTCTATTTCTCTATAAATTTCTATTATATTGTTATCTTCTAAACCTGCTATTTTAGCACATTCTAATGTTACTGGTTTTGGATTAACAATTAAAGCATAATCTGTTTTATTATTTATTTCTAAGGTTTCTAATGTTACAACAGAGTCTTTTCCTCCACCAATTGGAACTATGTATCCATTTGAAGAATCTTTTATTTCTTCATACTCAAATTCATTTGTTTCGTTTATGCACTCTATATTTACAAAGTCATTAATGTTTGTTTGTATATTATTTGTGTAAAATAGTTCTCCTAATCCATAAAAATATAGTTTTTTAAACCATTCAATTTGTTTTCTATTTAAATACCCACATTTAATAACTATTTTTGGTGAACATGTACATTTCCAATAGCTTATAAGTTCTATAAGTCCTATATGGAATATCATATTTTTTGCATATTTAGTATTAATATCTTTAAAGTTTAAATTCTTTTTTAATATTTTTATTTTTGGATTAAATTTTGCAAGATTTGGTATTTCAAATTCATATTGTAAGTATATGGCTTTACTGTCTTGCTTTACTGAATAATTGTTAAAATAAAATTCTTTATATTTATTTCTGTATTCTTCAAATTTTAATGAATTATTCATTTTTTTAAATTAGCCCTTTCTTTTAAACTTATTATTATAATACTTTTTTTGATTGGTATTGTTACTATTTTTTGTAAATTATATTTTACTAGAGTTATTATAGCAAATAATATGATATTTATAAATAGTTTTGTGAATTTTCTTGTTTTCTAGTTATTAATAGGTTATATTATCGACAAATTTTCATATTTTTATCAACAAAATTTGTTCTTGATAATTATTAAAAATGTTGCTATAATAATAGTAGCTTAAGAGTGTAGCTATTCATTGAGCGACATCTGATATGTGAGTGATGACACATATCTTTTTTTGTAATAAAAACAGAGCAGGTGATGAACTGCTCTGAAATTACCCTGATTAATATCTCTGTCACATCTCTGTCTTTACTCTGGCAATTTATACTTCTTATTTGGAGATTTTTCGTTATTATCAGTAGATTCAACCTTTTTATCTCGAAGAAGTTTTCTTAAAATTCTTCTAACTGTACTATCAGATAACTTTGTTTGCTGAATAATATCTTTTGCTCCAATAATAACATTTCTTTTTATACATTCTAATACTTTTAATTCATTTTCTGAAAGTAATAATTGAGATTTATCTTTCATTTCTTTAGAATTATTCATTTCATCTATTGTATTATCTATCATTTTAAGCATAAATTCTATAAATTCATTAGAATTGCCTACATTATTGCAATTTTGGATAGCAATATAATATTCTTCTTGATTTTTCTTTATCATACTTTCAATAGGTAAAAACTTAAATGCTTTTTCCCAATGTGAAAG
>CANQTQ010000031.1 GCA_947626765.1 uncultured Clostridia bacterium | reverse complement strand
TAAGTTCGTGTCGATAAGTTTTTTTACAAATTTCTAAACTTACACTATCAAGGTTTTTCAACTAGCGAAAATATTCATAAGAAATTTTTCGTTTATACTAATTTAATGAACTTATAAAAAGTAATACAAAAATAAATTATATTAAATTTAAACTTAAGAAGGAATTTTAAAAAATTAAAAATAACTATTGACAATTGAATATATATTCAACTATAATAAATTTAAAGTTGAATACACACTCAATTATTATATATCATAAGATGTAAAAAGGAGATAAAAACTTATGTCAAAAAACGAATTTATATGTGATTGCAATATTATACATGAAGAAGTTGTAAAAAATACAATTAGCAAAATGCCAGATTACAACTTATTTAACAAAATAGCAGAGTTTTTTAAAATATTAGGAGATACAACAAGAGCAAAAATTTTATATGCCCTTGATCAAAATGAAATGTGTGTATGTGATATAGCAAATGTATTAGGAATGAGTAAGTCTTCTATATCTCATCAATTAGGCACTTTAAGAAGAATGGATATTGTAAAATGCAGAAAAGTAGGGAAAGAAGTATATTATATGTTAGATGATGATCATGTAAAAGGCTTATTTGAACTAGGCATAGAACACATTGAACACAAAAGTAATTAAAAACATAAGCTTATTAAATAATTTTATTATGTAGCTAGTTTAAGCTTTTACATTTTACAACACAAAAATTATTAAACCATAAAAAGGAGATACTGTAACATGAAGAAAGATATAATCAAAATACTAATTGCATTTATTTTATTTATAATTTCACTAACTATTTCTTTTACACCATCTTATATAAATACTTTGCTATACATTGTAAGTTATATAATAGTACGGATTAGAAATAGTAATAAAAGCAATAAAAAATATTTTTAAAGGAGAAATTTTTGATGAAAACTTTTTAATGAGTATAGCAACAATTGGTGCATTTGCCATAGGAGAATTTTCGGAAGCAGTAGCAGTTATGATATTTTATCAAGTAGGAGAGCTATTACAAGACTATGCAGTAGATAAATCAAAAGCATCAATAAAAAGCCTACTTAATATTAGACCAGACTATGCAAATGTAAAAAGAAATAATGAAATTATAAAAGTAAATCCAGAAGAAGTAAATATAGAAGAAATCATTATTGTAAAGCCAGGTGAAAGAATTCCTTTAGATGGAATTATAATAGATGGCAAATCTATGATAGATACTTCAGCTTTAACAGGAGAATCTGTTCCAAAAAGTGTAAAAGCACAAGACGAAGTGTTAAGTGGATGTATTAATAAAAATGGTTTATTAGAAGTAAAGGTAACGAAAAAGTTTAAAGAGTCTACAGTTAATAAAATGTTAGAACTAGTGCAAAATGCAAGTGATAAAAAAGCACAAACAGAAAATTTTATTACTAAATTTGCCAAAATATATACACCAGTAGTTGTTTTAATAGCATTTATTATTGCTACAATTCCATCTATATTTTTTGGAAATTTTGCGCAATGGCTATATAGAGCATTATCATTTTTAGTAGTATCTTGCCCATGTGCATTAGTTATATCTATTCCACTTGGATTTTTTGCGGGAATAGGACGTTCTGCAAAAGCAGGTGTATTAATAAAAGGAGGAAATTATTTAGAAGCTTTATCTAAAATTAATACACTAGTATTTGATAAAACGGGAACATTAACAAAAGGTGTGTTTGAGGTTCAAAGTATAAATCCAATTAATATTTCAAAAGACGAATTAATAAAACTTGTTGCACATGCTGAAAGCTATTCAACTCATCCAATAGCTAATTCTATAAAAAAAGCCTATGCAAAACAAATAAATAATAGTATAATTTCTAATGTACAAGAAATTGCAGGACTTGGAATAGAAGCAATAGTTGAAGAAAAAAACATCTTAGTAGGAAACGAAAAACTAATGCTACAAAAAAATATAAATTATATAAAAAGTAAAGAAGTAGGAACTGTTTTGTATGTAGCAATAAATAAAGAATTTGCAGGAACAATTTTAATTTCAGATGAAATAAAAGAAAACACAAAAACAGTACTTAATAGCTTAAAACAGCATTATATAGCTAAAACAGTTATGCTAACAGGAGATAAAAAAGAAATAGCAGAAGATGTAGCAAAAAAATTAGAAATAGATGAAGTATATAGTGAGTTACTTCCAGATAAAAAAGTAAAAAAAGTAGAAGAACTATTAAACAATAAAAACAAAAACAAAACTCTTGCATTTGTAGGAGATGGAATTAATGATAGTCCAGCATTAGCAGTTTCAGATGTTGGAATTGCAATGGGAGCCCTAGGATCAGATGCAGCAATAGAAGCAGCAGATATTGTTATTATGACAGATGAATTATCAAAAATAGAAACAGCAATTAAAATTTCTAAAAAAACAATGAAAATTGTAAAAGAGAATATAATTTTTTCAATTGTTGTAAAAATAGCAATATTAATTTTAACTGCAATTGGATTTTCAAATATGTGGCAAGCGGTATTTGCAGATGTAGGAGTTTCAATACTTGCAGTACTAAATGTGGTTTTAAGAAAGGAATATATATGATACCCCAATTTTTATATGAAATGTTAGAAAATCAGTATGGAAATGAACTGACTCATAAAATTGTAGAAGGTTATTGCCAAAAAAGACCTGTAACATTAAGAGTAAATACATTAAAAACAAATATAAATACAATAAAACAGTTGCTAAACAAGGAAAGCATAACTTTTGAAGAAATATCTTGGAATGAAAATGCTCTTGTGTTACAAAATGTTAATGAGTCAAAAGTTAGAGAATTAGAAATGTATAAAAATGGAGAAATATATCTTCAAAGTTTATCTTCTATGATGCCAGTAATAGCTATTCAGCCAAAGGCAAAGGAAAATATATTAGATATGGCAGCAGCACCTGGTGGAAAAACTACTCAAATTGCAGCATTAACTAATAATGAAGCGTTTATTACTGCATGTGAAAAGAATAAAATAAGAGCCGAAAGGCTAAAATACAATATAGAAAAGCAAGGAGCAACATCAGTAAATGTTTTAGTAGAAGACTCCAGAAACTTAAGCAGCTACTTTTCCTTTGATAAAATTTTATTAGATGCTCCTTGTAGTGGAAGTGGAACAATATATTTAGAAGATGAAAACTTAGAGAAGGTATTTACAGAAGAATTAGTACAAAGATCTATTAAAACCCAATATGAATTGCTAAAAAAGGCAGTTAATATACTAAAACTAGGACAAGAAATGCTTTATTCAACTTGCTCAATTTTAGAAGATGAAAATGAAAATAATGTACAAAAATTATTAAAAACAAATGAAGTAGAGATTGTACCAATTGATAAAAACTTATTTTCGGGTGCACCATTTTTGAAAACTTCTATTGAAGGAACAATTAGTATTTGCCCAAGCAATTTATATGAAGGTTTTTTTATGGCAAAGCTTAAAAAGAAGAAAATATAAGAAAAATTAACATATACCCCTCTATTTACAAATACCATATAGGGGTATATAATTAACAAGGAGGAAAAAAATAATGGGAATTACTTATGAAAGAAAAATTAATTATTATGAAACAGACAGAATGGGAGTGGTACATCACTCAAATTATATTAGGTTTTTAGAAGAAGCAAGATGTGAATGGCTAAATGAGTTAGGAATGCCATTTGAACTTTTTGAAGAAAAGGGAATTACAATTCCTGTGCTAGGAGTAAATGTATCATACAAATATCATGTTACTTTTGGAGATACTATTTTAATTCATACTTTTATGAAAGAGTATACAGGTGTAAGAATGACAGTTGGCTATGAAGTAAAAGATAAAAAAACAGGAAACATAGTTCTTACAGGTGAAACTAAACATTGTTTTACAAATAGAGAACTAAAGCCAATTAATTTAAAGAAACATGCACCAGAGTTTAGCAAAAAATATGAAAGCATAGTAGAACCAGAAAAATAACTAAAAAATTATAAAAATATATATTTAAAAAATTTATTTGAACATTAAAACAACTAACATAAAAATATAATAAAAAAAGAAAGGATGAAAAATTATGAAAGAAATAATATTAAAAGTAGAAGGTATGTCATGTGGAGGCTGCGAAAATAGAGTTCAAAATGCAGTAAAAACAATAGAAGGAGTAGAAGAAGTAGTAGCAGACCATGTAAATTGTACTGTTACAGTAAAAGCAAATAATATAGATGAAGCTGTTATAAAAGAAAAAATAGAAGATTTAGGCTATAGTGTAGTAGAGTAATTTATAAAATACACCACTTAAAATAGCACTTTAAGTTTAGAATAAAAAAATTGCTAGTGAGTAATAGCACTTTAAGTTTAAAACAAAAAATGTATATAATTAATGTAAGTAAAGCTGAGGAACAATAACAATGAAAAAAATTATTTTATCTATAGATGGAATGACATGTAGTGCATGTTCTAATGGTCTAGAAAAATACTTAAACAAGCAAAATGGAATTAGTAGTGCTTCCGTTAATTTAGTAATGGCAAATGCGTTAGTAGAATATGATGAACAAATTTTAAATAAAGAAAAAATAGAACAATTTGTTAAGGAAGCGGGTTTTAAGAGTTTAGGAATATATAAAGAAGAAGCATTAGAAAAAAAGCGAAAAAATAAAAAAGTGCTTTTTATAATCTTTTCTATTTTAGCTATTATTTTACTTTATGTTTCTATGGGACACATGATAGGACTTCCAACCATAAAAATTCTAAACATGCATGAAAACCCTAAAGTTTATACAACAACACTACTTATTCTAACAATTCCATTTTTAATTTATGGATTTGACATTTTAAAAAACGGTTTAAAAAATTTAATACATAAATCTCCTAACATGGACACACTAGTTGGAATTGGTGTTATTAGCAGCATG
This sequence comes from uncultured Clostridia bacterium, assembly GCA_947626765.1. Classification (GTDB taxonomy): domain Bacteria; phylum Bacillota; class Clostridia; order TANB77; family CAG-508; genus CAG-273. Next base: position 12,346 of record CANQTQ010000031.1, on the reverse strand, counting down.
GCATATAGCATATACAGTATGTATATGATTTTTAATGGGCAAACTCATTATATAGAAAATTTATATTTTGAATCAGCAGCAATTGTTATTTTCTTTATTAAGCTTGGAAGATACATTGATGGAATTAGTAAAGATAAAACAAAAGAGGCAATTCAAAATTTAGTAAAAATCACACCAAATCATGCAACTATTAAAATTGATGGTAAAGAAAAAACAGTTACACTTGATGAAATACAAAAAGGCGACATTGTAATAAGTAAGCCTGGAGATAAAATTGCAGTTGATGGAGAAATTACACTAGGGAAAGCTCATTTAGATGAAAGCTTTATTACAGGTGAAAGTAAGCCAGTAAGCAAAACTATTGGAGAAAAAGTAATAGCAGGTTCTATAAATTATGATGGCTATATTGAATATAAAGCAGAAAGAATAGGAAAAGAATCAACTATATCAGAAATTGTAAGACTAGTTGTAGAAGCAACTAATACAAAAGCACCTATTGCAAAAGTGGCAGACAAAGTAAGCGGTTATTTTGTACCAGCTGTAATTTTAATAGCAATAGTTACATTTATAGCATATTTAGCTTTAGGCTATGAATTTAGCGTAGCTCTTACTACATTTGTTACAATCTTAGTAGTAGCATGCCCATGCAGCTTAGGCTTAGCAACTCCTCTTGCAATTGTAGTAAGTGAAGGCTTATGTGCTCAAAATGGAATTTTAGTAAAGAAAAGTGAAGTATTAGAAAATGCTCAAAAAGTAAATACAATAGTATTTGATAAAACAGGAACATTAACTTATGGAACATTAAAAGTTTCTAAAATTATAAATTATAGCAAATTAAAAACACAAGAATTAATGCAAATTGTAGGAAGTATAGAAGCTAAATCTACACATCCTATAGGAAAAGCATTTACAAATTATTTAACTGAAAATAAAATAAATACATTAAATGTAGAAAACTTTGAAGATGTATCTGGTTTAGGAATTATTGGAAAAATAGAAAAAGACGAAATAATTGTAGGAAATGCAAAAATACTTTCAAAATATGAAATAAAAAATACACATACAAAAGACGAAAAGGTTCTAACCGAAAATGGAAACAGCATTGTATATGTAGTAAAAAATAAAGAAATAATTGCTCTAATTGGCGTAAATGATGTAATTAGAGAGCATACAAAAGATATAATTAATAGTTTAAAACTATTGCGGAATAGAAACAATTATGCTTACAGGAGATAATGCCAAAACAGCCGAAAAAATAGCAAAAGAAGTAGGAATTACAAAGGTAATTTCAAATGTACTTCCAAGTGAAAAAGAAAAGCACATTAAACAATTAAAACAAGAAGGAAAATATGTTATGATGTGTGGAGACGGCATAAATGATAGCCCAGCTTTAGCTAGCAGTAATATAGGTGTAAGTATTCATGGCGCTACAGATATTGCAATGGACTCTGCTGATGTTATATTAACAAAAAATGATTTAGGCAGTATTTTAAAATTAATTTATATTAGTCAAAAGACAATTGAAAATATTAAAGCAAATTTATTCTGGGCGTTCTTCTATAATAGTTTAATGATACCAGTTGCTATGGGATTACTAAAACCATTTGGAATGGTTATAAATCCAATGATAGCAAGTGCAGCTATGGTATTAAGTAGTATTACAGTAATTTTAAATGCTTTAAGATTAAAAAGAATAAGATTATAATTCACTTACTAACAAATTAGTATGGAGGAAATTAATTATGAAAATATCAACCAAAGGAAGATATGCATTAAGAATAATGTTAGATTTAAGTTTAAATAATAATGGTAATTTTATATCTTTAAAAGATATTTCAATCAGGCAAGAAGTATCTATGAAATATTTAGAACAAATTATTTCAATGCTAAACAAAGCAGGGTATTTAGAAACAGCAAGAGGAAACACAGGTGGTTATAAATTAGCTAAAAAACCAAGTGAATATACCGTTGGAGATATTTTAAGAGCAACAGAAGGAGACTTAGCACCAATTTACTGCTTATCAAATGAAGAAGAATGCACAAGAAAAGAAAATTGTAAAACACGCATATTTTGGAAAGGCTTAGATGATGCAATAAATAATTATGTTGATAGTGTTACATTAGAAGATTTAGCTAAATATTCTACAAATCCTATTGACATAGTAGGAAATACATAGTATAATTCCTACTATATTAATAGGAATAATTTTTGAAAGGAAAATTAATATGAAAACAGTATATTTTGATAATAGCGCAACTACTAAAACAGATGAAGAAGTAGTTAAAGCAATGCTTCCATATATAACAGAAAACTATGGAAATGCATCATCTATTTATAAAATAGGTAGAGATAATAGAAAAGCAGTAGAAGAAGCAAGAGAAAAAGTAGCAAAAGTACTTGGCTGTGAACCTACTGAAATTTATTTTACAGCTGGAGGAAGTGAAAGCGATAATACTGCTATTAAAGGAATTGCACATAGTTATAAGCAAAAAGGAAATCATATTATTACATCAAAAATAGAACATCCAGCAGTTTTAGAAACTTGTAAACAATTAGAAAAGGAAGGCTTTGAAATTAGCTATATTGGTGTAGATGAAAATGGTATTATTAATTTAGAAGAACTTAAAAAAGCCATTAAGCCAACCACTATTTTAATTAGCGTAATGTTTGCAAACAATGAAATAGGAACTATTGAGCCAATTAAGGAAATTGGTAAAATTGCAAAAGAACATCAAATTATATTTCATACAGATGCAGTCCAGGCCATTGGAAATATTAATATAAATGTAAAAGAACTAGAAATAGATAGTCTTTCATTATCTGCACATAAATTTTATGGACCAAAAGGCGTAGGAGCTTTATATGTTAAAAAAAGTGTAAAGTTTGATAAGCTAATAGATGGTGGACATCAAGAAATGAATAAAAGAGTAGGAACAGAAAATGTAGCAGGAATTGTAGGACTAGGAAAAGCCATAGAACTTGCTTATGAAAATTTAGAAGAACATAACAAAAAAATAAAAGAATTAAGAGATTATTATGTAGAACAAGTAAAACAAAAAATTCCATATATTAAAATTAATGGAGATATGGAAAAAAGACTTCCAGGCAATAGCAACATTTCTTTTAGATTCATAGAAGGTGAAGGACTACTTTTAAATTTAGACTTAAAAGGAATTTGTGCATCAAGTGGAAGTGCATGTACATCAGGTTCTCTAGACCCATCACATGTATTATTAGCAATAGGATTACCACACGAAATAGCACATGGATCTTTAAGAATTTCAATTGGCAAATATAATACGAAAGAAGAAGTAGACTACTTAATAGAGAGTTTAGTAGAAATTGTAAATAGACTTAGAGAAATGTCACCATTATGGGAAGAATTTATTGAAAAGGAGAATAATAAATAATGGAATATTCTGAAAAAGTTGTAGATCATTATACAAATCCTAGAAATGTAGGAAAAATTGAAGATGCATCTGGAGTTGGAGAAGTTGGGAATCCAGTTTGCGGAGATATTATGAAAATGTTTATTAAGGTGGAAAACAATATAATTACAGATGTTAAATTTAAAACTTTTGGATGTGGTGCTGCCATTGCAACAAGTAGTATTTCTACAGAAATGATAAAAGGCAAAACACTAGAAGAAGCTCTTGCTTTAAAAAATACAGATGTAGTAAATATGTTAGGTGGACTTCCACCAGTAAAATTGCATTGCTCTGTTTTAGCTGAAGAAGCTATACATGAGGCAATAGCAGATTATTATAGAAAAGAAGGAAAATTAACAGAAGAAGAAATTAAAGAAAAATGTAATTTAAAAGAGCATCATTGCAATGCTTGTGAAGGACACTAAAATTATAAAGCCCCTACTAGAAAGCTAGTAGGGGCTAGAAAGTAAATTATAAGTATTTTTTCAAAGTTTCTACGCTATCTTCTTGCATAACAACAAAGTCATTTAAAATATTTTTAACATCAGAATCTACATCTGAATTTTCATTTTGATTTATTAAACGCCTTCCTTCTATAATTCCCATGTTTGTACCTTGCATCAAAAGCTCAGAAAGTTTAGATGTAGTGTCATCTGTCATAGTTTTCATTTGAATACCATACCAAGTCATAGCTTTATTCATAGCATTTGTTTCATGAGGCTCCTTATCAGAGTATTGGGAGTATAAATTATTTACTCTTCTTGAAATATCTTTGTATTTGTTATATTCGGTATCTAGCACATTTTTAAAATTAGCATCTTCTACTTTTTCTGCAACATAAGTAATTGCATCCATTCCCATAGTTGCACCTTTGTTAACTTCATCTAAAATATTTAAATTTTGATTTTCCATAAAAAACTCCAATCTTGGCTTTAAAAGCCATTATAAATTTAATACTAGTATGTACAAAAATTTCAAAAAAATACATATTTAAATTTAAAATTAATACAATAAAATATAAATATAAGAAAGGGGGAATAAAATAACTAAAAATAGTTATTTTTATAAAAATGAGCAAAGCAAAAATTTATTTTAAATCAATTATAATACCTGTTATTATTGGTGGAATTGTAGGACTTATTATATCAAAATTTATTGATTATAACTCTATTCAAAAGCCACCACTTTCACCACCAGCAATATTATTTCCAATTATATGGACTATTTTATACGTTTTAATGGGAGTATCGTATGGAATATTAAAAAGCAAAAACTTAGTAGATGGAGAAATAAATAGAATTTATTATATGCAACTTGCAATAAACGCCTTATGGCCAATATTCTTTTTTACATTTAAGTGGAGACTATTTTCATTTGTATGGATAATATTATTAGTATTTGCAGTTTTACTTATGATTATTAAATTTTATCAAAAAAATAAACTGGCAGGGTTACTTCAAATTCCATATTTATTATGGACTATATTTGCTACATATTTAAATTTAGGAGTATATATTTTAAATAGTTAAGTGGCTATTTTATTAATATTACAATAACTTTGTCGAAATTTGTCTATCAAAATTTCTTGCATTTCATATTAAATTATGGTAAAACTAAATTTATAAATAAGGAAACATTTACTTTATTTATAGAAAGGAGTATTTATCATGAAACTAAGCAAGGAATTAGAAGAAAAAGTTAAAAAAGCAATAGAAGAATTTGAAAGAGAAGAAAAAGAAAATAAAATAAAATTTTATCCTGAAGAAGAAGCAATGAAAATGATGTTTGGAGAACTTAACAACTATTTTGCAAAAAAAGTATAAAATATATTATTCAGATAAATTTAACTGGAAAGCTAATCAAATTTGTAATTATATTTTATATAAACTACAAAATCCTATTGCTTCTTCAAGTTTTATAATCAAATTACAACAAACTATTTCTATTCTATCTTATTTCCCACAAGCAGGTCCAAAATTTTTAAATACTGAATATAGATATCTATTACTTAATCATTGGTTAATTTTATATAAAGTTCAAAATAATATTGTAAAAGTATCAGACATTATTAGTTCAAAACAAGATTTAAGTTCTATATATTAAGTTTCTTTTATTTAATTTGTCGAATTTTGTCTATCAAAATTTCTTGCATTTTATATTAAATTGTGGTAAAACTAAATTTATAAATAAGGAAATATTTACTTTATTTATAGAAAGGAGTATTTATCATGAAACTAAGCAAGGAATTAGAAGAAAAAGTAAAAAAAGCAATTGAAGAATATGAACAAGAAAAAAGAGAAAATAAAATAAAATTTTATTCTGAAGAAGAAGCAATGAAAATTATGTTTCGAGATCTTGATAACTATCTTGCAAAAAAAGTATAAAATATATTATTCTGACAAGTTTAACTGGAAAGTTAATCAAATTTGCAATTATATTTTATATAAACTACAAAATCCCATTGCTTCTTCAAGATTTAGACTCAAATTACAGCAAACTATTTCTATTCTATACTATTTTCCACAAGCAGGTCCAAAATTTCTAAATACACAATATAGATATTTAATGCTTAATCATTGGCTAATTTTGTATGAAATACATAATGAAGAGATAGCAATAGAAATAGCAGACATTATTAGTTCAAAGCAAGATTTAAGTTCTATATATTAAGTTTCTCTCATTTCTTTAGCTAATTTGTTAATAGCTTTAGTTTCAATTCTAGAAACATAAGAACGTGAAATTCCCATACTACTTGCAATTTCATTTTGAGTTTGAGGCTTTTTTCCATTAAGACCAAATCTAAGTTCTAAAATAGTTTTTTCTCTTGTTTTTAAAACTTCTTTCATTTTTTCATATAACTGCTTTACTTTAAATTTTAAATCAACTTCGTCTTCTATATTTTTATCACTATTTTCCAAAACTTCCTGTAAAGTAACAGTGTTATCATCTTTATCTTTTCCAATAGGATCCTCTAAATATACTTCTGCACTTAATTTTTTAGTACTTCTTAAATACATTAAAATTTCATTATCAATACAACGCGAAACATAAGTAGCAAGTCGTACACCTTTAGAATTATCAAAGCTGTTAATTCCTTTAATTAAGCCAATTGTACCAATTGAAATTAAATCATCTTGATCTACTTTAGAAGTAGCATACTTTTTACAAACATGCGCAACTAACCTTAAGTTACGTTCTATTAAAATATTTCTAGCATCTTCATCTCCACTTTTTAAAAGTTCTAAATATTTTTTTTCTTCTTCGCTATCTAATGGCTCTGGAAATAAAGAATTATTAGAAATATATCCAACTAAAAATATGCTAGAACCTAAAAAAGATAAAAAACCAGAAAGAGAAAGAGCAAACATATGTAAATACCTCCGAAAATTATATATTAAAATTATATGCTTTTTTAAAAATTAAGTGCCTGACCGGTTAAAATAAGTGCTTGAACAATTTTAATTTAAAAATTATAAAAAATTCTTGTAACAATATCATAATTTTGATATAATTTCTATATAATAAATTAGGAGGTGTTTAGTATGCCATTAATTAGACCTTGTGCAGACTTAAGAAATAATTATAATGAAATCTCAAAAATTTGTCATGAAACTAAAGAACCAATGTATATTACTAGAAATGGCGTTAATGACTTAGTTATTTTAAGTGATGAAACTTATGAAAAATTAGTAAAAGAATTTAAAGAAACGGAAGAGGAAAGAATAGATAGACTTATATCTGAACACTTCGATAAACATTATGCTAACTTTGAAGAATTTCAAAAAGACGTTTTAAATAAGATAAATAAGGCTATTAAAGAAATTGAAGATGGAAAAGGAATTCCAATGGAAAATATAGTAGCAGAAATGGAGGAAAAATACAAGCTTGAATAAAAACTATAAAATTACTTGGTCTCCAAGTGCTTACAAAGATTTGCAAAATATTTATTCATATATTAAATATTTTCTAAAAGAAAAAAACACAGCAAATAAAATAGTGAAAAAAATACTATATGCAATATCAAATTTAAATTATTTTCCAGAGAGATATATAAAATTAAAAGATCCAAAATTTGCAGTAAAAAACATACGAAAAATGTATGTATATAAATATAATATAATATACGAAATAAATGAAGAAATTCGGTGAAGTTTTTGTTTTACATATATTTCATAGTAATCAAAATTATTTAAACAAATTATAATCAAATAAAATTTGAATCATACTTAATTTTTAATAAATTTAATTAGTTCATATAAATTTTTTATATATAAAATTTCCAAATAAAACTTGATTAATAAATGTACAATTTGATAATATAGTAGCAGAAAGAAGATGAAACTGCTATGAATTTAGAAAAATGCAATGTTTGCCCGCTTAAATGCAATGCAAATAGAGTCGCTGGCATCAAACGGCTTATGTGGATGTGATGACAAAATTAAAATTGCTTTAGCATCAATACATTATTACGAAGAACCATGCATAAGTGGAAAAAATGGCTCTGGAACAGTATTCTTTAGTAACTGTAATTTAAAATGTATATACTGCCAAAATTATGAAATAAGTAGTTTAGGCAAAGGAAAAGAAATTACAACAAAACATTTAGCAGAAATATTTTTAAATCAGCAAGAAAGGCAAGTAAACAATATTAATTTAGTAACACCTACAATGTATGCAAAACAAATACTAGAAGCATTAAAAATTGCAAAAGCAAATGGGCTAAACATTCCAGTAATATATAACACAAATGGCTATGAAAATATAGAAACATTAAAAGAATTAGAAGGCTATATTGACATATATCTTCCAGACTTAAAATACTATTCAAATGAACTTTCTAAAAAATACTCTAATGTAAATAACTATTTTGAAATAGCAACAAAAGCAATTAAAGAGATGATAAGACAAGTAGGAAAGCCTGTATTTAGCAATGAAGGAATTATACAAAAAGGCGTTATTATTAGACATTTAGTTTTACCAAACCACATTCAAAATAGTAAACACATATTAAAATGGATAAAAGAAAACATTGATGAAAACATATATGTTAGTGTAATGGCACAATATTTTCCTACATATAAAGCAAAAGAAAATAAAAGTATAAATCGAAAATTAAATAAAAAAGAATACAAAGAAATAGAAGACTATTTATATACATTAAACTTAAAAAATGGATATATTCAAGAACTTGGAGAACATGAAGAAGAATATGTACCAAATTTTGATTTAAGTGAATAAAAAAATATTGCATTATTTTTTACTTTTTGATATATTATGACAAGAGCATACATTAAATGTAGTAAAAATTGGAGGTATTAAAAATGAGTAAATTTGATGATATTTATTTAGACATGGTAGATAAAATTTTAAAAGAAGGCTACTATGACCAAAATAGAACAGGAGTTGCTACATATAAATTACCACATCAAATAATGAGATTTAATTTAGAAGAAGAATTTCCAATATTAACAACAAAATTTGTTGCATTTAAAACAGCTGTAAAAGAATTACTATGGATATTTCAAAAACAATCAAATAGTGTTGAAGAATTAAAAGCAGAAAATGTTCACATATGGGATGAATGGGAAATGGAAGATGGAACAATTGGAACATCATATGGTTGGGTAGTAAAAGAATTTCATCAAATAGATACCTTAATAGAACAATTAAAAACAGATCCACAAAGTAGAAGAATGATAATTAATTTATGGCAAATTCCATACTTAAATACAGGTGCTCTTTATCCATGTGTATTTAATAGTTGTTGGGATGTAACAGATGGAAAATTAAACTGTTTACTAACAATTCGTTCTAATGACTTACCACTTGGAAATCCTTTTAATGTAGTGCAATATGCAGTGTTAGTACATTTGCTAGCACAAGTAACAGGTTATAAACCAGGACTTTTAACAGTATGTATAAGCAATGCACATATTTACGAAAATCAAATAGAAGGTATGAAAGAGCAATTAGCAAGAAGAGATAAAGCGCTTCCAGCACCAAAACTTTGGATTAACCCAGAAATTAAAGACTTTTATAAATTTACTATAAATGATATAAAACTAGAAGGCTATGAACATTTAGGAAAAATAGACATGCCAGTTTCAGTATAAAATAAAGGAAGGGGAGTATGATTTTAAAAATCATACAAAAATATATATGTTAAGTATTATTGTAGCAGTTGCAAAAAATAATGTAATAGGAAAAGATAATAAACTTATATGGCATATACCAGAGGACTTAAAACACTTCAAAAATATTACAACAGGGCATACTGTTATTATGGGAAGAAAAACCTTTGAATCATTAGGAAGAATACTTCCAAACAGAAAACACGTTATTTTGTGCAATGATATGGAACTTAATATACAAGATGAAAATGTAGAAGTGCTTCCGGATATTAGTATGCTAAAAAAATATATTGAATCAGAAGAAGAAAACTTTGTAATTGGAGGAGCTACTATATATAAACTTCTAATGCCATATGCTAAAAAGATGTATATAACACACATTAACCAAGAATTTGAAGGAGATGTAACATTTCCTGAAATAAACCAAAATGAATGGAAAGCAGTATATAGTAAAAAAGGCTTAAAAGATGATAAAAACCCTTATGATTATGAATTTGTAAATTATGAGAGAATTTAATTAATTCTCTCATAATTTTTGTAGTCTGGCATATATTTCTTTACCATTTGCCAAAAACCTTTTGCATGAATTTTATATTTTAAATGACAAAACTGATGTAATACAATATATTCAATAGTCTTTCTATCATACTTTACAACATCTGGGCTTATAATAATTTTTTGTTCTTCTGTAATACATGCACCAAGTAAATTATTTTCCATTTTTTTAATTAAGTAGTCTTCAGGAGCAAAGCCAACCATTAACCTTACTTTTTCCATAGCCATTTCAATTTCTTTTTCTGCAATTTTAGTATAAAGCTTTTCTACTAAAATATTTAAAATTTGAGTAGAATCTATTTTTTTATATTTATTAGGAAAAGTTACTTCAATATTATTATTTATTAAGTTTATAGTAGGAGCTTTTACATTTTTAAAGTATAAACAAATCTCATGAGTAACACCTAAAATATTAATAGAGCCTTTATTTATATAAGCATTATTTTTTTCTTGATATTCTTTTACTTTTTCTATAATCCAATTTCTTTTTTCTTCAATAATAGATTGAATTTGTCTTTTAGAAAAGTACCAAGGAGCATTAACAACAACTTCTCCACTATTTACTGAAATATAGCAATTAGAACCAAATTCTTTATTAACACTATATTGAATAACCCCACTATTTTTAAATATACTCATTTGTAATATCCCCCTTTTGAAAAAAAATAATTACCAAATCAATGTTCGTATATAGTATACAAAACAATGTTCGGTTTGTCAATACATTTTTATAAAAAAATGCAAAAAAATGTTTGTAGTATTATTAAAGGTAAATTTACAAAACTATTTATAAAAAATTTTGTTAGGAAAGTAAACACTAGTTTTAATCTATTAAAAAAATAAATACGCTAAACATAAAATATTTTAATTTGTGTTTAGCGTATTTTATTTACACAGTTTTTCTTTATTGATATAAAAAGTTTATTTATTGTATTTGCATAATCTCTTTTTTTGTTAAACCAGTTATTTCTATAACTGTTTCTATATCTATTCCTTTAACTAACATTTTTTTAGCAGTCTCTAGTATTGCTTTTTGCTCACCTTCTTTTTTTCCATCTCTTCTAGCTTCATATATTAATTCTTCCTGATCCATTCTTTGTATTTCTGCTTTTAGGGCCATTCTTCTTAATATATCATCTTGACTTATTTTATCTAGTTCTTCTTTTGCCTCTTTTATATTTTCATTATTCTCCATTATTTTTGCTACCTCCTTATTTTCTGGATTCTCCAAAAACATCATCCATTGTAGCATTTCGTTTTTTCTATTCTTTTCATATTCCTTTATAGCCTTTGGTAGTTCAATTATATCAATTTGTAAATATGGCGTCAATATCTTTTTTAAATATTCTTCCTCTCGTATCTGCCATTTCGTATGACTTTTTCCTATTTCTTTAAATTCTTTTATCTCATCATCTACTATTATTATACTTATTGTTTTTCTTAAACTTCTATATTTCTCTCCAATCTGCAAATTTGCTACATACATTTTCGACCAATAGTACAAAAATCTTTCTAACATTTTCTCATGTGATATTAATTGTATTTCTATATCACATTCTATGTTTTCGTTTATTACTGCTCTTAGATCTAATCTGCCATTTTTTTCTTTAATATTTTCATTTAATAAATCTTTGCTTTTGTCTAACTCTAAACTATGTATTTTAATATTCAATATGTCTTCTATTAATGCCTTAGTTATACTTTCTTTACCTCTTGTAAATAGTGCTTGAAATACTACATCATTTTTTGGTTGTAATATTTGCTTTTTTTCATTTGTTTGATAATTTGTTTTAGTATCTGCCATATTCAAAACTCCTTCAACTATTAAATTTTATATTTAGACAAAAGGCAAATTTAATAAAACAAATTTTAAATTATTTAATATGGAAATTTTCAAAGATTTATAAATATAAATAAATTTTTGAATAAATAAAGTTTGATATAAATATATAGAATAATTAATTTAAATTAAAATATTAAAATAAAAATTTTTGCTACTAAAAATGGCTTTTGAATAAAATATAATGTCTAATTATATTAAAAAAATGTACATATTACAAGAAAAATCGTATGCCAAAATTCGACAATTTATACTACATAAAAAATACAATAAATAATTTACAAAAATTATTTACAAAAAATAAAAAGTTTTTCGTTACTAGATAATAGTTTTAACGAAGAAAACTTATGAAAGCTAGTTGTACGTAATATTTCTGTAACAAAAACTTAAT
>CANQTQ010000030.1 GCA_947626765.1 uncultured Clostridia bacterium | reverse complement strand
AAAGATTATTGTATTGAAGTAAATATTATTCAAGATTGGTATAATTATAGAGAAGAAAAATATAAGGAAATAGCTATAAATTGGTGCAAAGAAAATGAATTAAAATATAAAGAATAAATCTCTCGGAGAGCTTAAAAAGGTTTTAGGAGAATTTCTTCTGAATAGCAAAAAGGGTGTCAAAATACCACGCTAGCGAAATTTGGGCATAAGATTTTGCCACAATCAATGATTATAAAATAATTTTGCCTAAATTTAATAGTTTTCAAGCAGTTTTTATATGTGTTGTTATAATTACTCAAGCACCTCCTTGGTGGCCTCCCTCTCCTGTTGGATTATATAGTGTAACTAATACTACTACTTGAGGGTCAGATATTGGAGCTACTCCCATAAAAGAAGTAACATATTTATTTGTGTTTACGCCATCTTCTGATGTACCTGTTTTTCCACCTACACGGTAGCCTTTTACTTGTGCATTTTTTCCAGTTCCCTCTGCTACTACTGATTCCATCATACTTAAAATTTCTTTGCTATGTTCTTCTGAAATAACTCTTTCTCCTAATTTTACTGGTATTTCTGTAACCTCTCCTGTTTGGCTATTTATAATTTGTTTAACTACTCTAGGAGTAACTTTTGTTCCTCCATTTGCTATTGTACTAACTGCTGTAACTAGTTGAATTGGTGTTATTTCAAATCTTTGGCCAAATGCAATAGTTGCAAGCTCTACTGGTCCTACTTTTTCTTCTTTTAAAAATATACTGTTTGCTTCACCCGGAAGGTCTATTCCTGTTCTTTGTAGTAATCCAAACTTATTTAAATATTGGTAATAAGTATGAACTCCTAATTTTTGTCCTAGCCCTATAAATACTGGGTTACATGAATTCATTAGTGCTTCCCTTAAAGATTCTGCTCCATGTGGTCTGTAATACCTCCAACATTTAATTCTTACTCCTGCTATTTCTATACCACCTGTGCAACAAAATTCTCCTGGTTTATCTGGTGTAGTAATTCCTTCTTGGAGTGCTGCTGAGGTTGTAATTAATTTAAATGTTGAACCTGGTTCATAAGTATCTGTTACAGCCTTATTTCTCCAAAGTGCCATCATGCTATTGTTTCTTTCAGTTTGAGTCATATTTTCCCAATTTTGCTTTAGTTCATCTGTACTTGGCTCAAATGGTTCATTTAAGTTATAATTTGGATAGCCTGCTATTGCTAATATATCTCCGGTTTTAGGATTCATTATAGTAATATTACCACCATCTGTGCATTTATTATCTATACAAGCTTCTTTTAAGTATTTTTCTGCAATTCCTTGAATTGTGCTATCTATTGTTAATACTAAATCATTTCCATCTACTGCTGGAACATAATTTTCGCTTGAATCTTCAATGTCTCCTCCTCTTGCATCTGTTAATTTTTGTATTTTTCCTTGCGTTCCTTTTAATTCTTCATCATAAACTGCTTCAATTCCATCTAGCCCTTGGTTATCTGAACCTGAAAAACCAATTACTTGTGAGGCTAAATTATTGTACGGATAATATCTTTTTGTGTCTTCATCTATATTTATTCCTTTGGTTATATTATTTTCTTGCATCCATAATCGTAAAGCATTTGTTTTTTCTTTTTCTACTCTTCTAGCAATTGTTTCTATTGAACTTTTTTTGCTTACTCTTTTTAGCATTGTTTCATAATCTAATTCAAAAATATCACTAAAGGCTTTTGCTACTTTTTCCTTATCTTCTTTTGCTATATTTACTGGATTTACAGTTACTGTTTCTACTGTACTACTAACTGCTAAAATAGTTTTGCCTGTACTATCATAAATAGTTCCTCTTCTTGGATTAATACTTCTATCTAAAGTTTGTTGAACATAAGCCATAGACTGTAGTTCTGAACCTTGCACTAATTGTAGCCACCCTATTCTAAAAATTAATGCAAATAAAACTGCCCAAAGAATAAGAAGTTCATTTCTCATTCTTTTTTTAGATGCTACATTACCTGTTTTTTCCTCTGGCTTAATTTTTTTATTTTTCAGTTCATGTTTAAATTTTTTCTTTTTTTCTTTTTCAAAAAGTTTTTGGTCTTTTTTTGTATTTATTACTTCTTCCTTCTTTTTTTTCTTAAATTTTAACAAGTCTTTTTTGTTTACACTTTTTTCTTTAACATTTCTTTTTGAATAACGCATTTTTATATGCTCCTAACTATATTTTCTTGTTTTTATTGTATTCATTAAATGTAAAAAAAGACTAAGTTATATTAAATTAAGATATTTAAGTTTATACCATAAATTAAATATTTAAATATTTGAATATTAAACAAAATATAATGAATTCGAATTCATTATATTTTGTTTAATATTAGGTTTGTTATATTTTAATTTTTATTTCTTATTTAAATACATTTTGATTTAATACAACTGAACTATATAAAAATAAAACATCTTGATTTTCAAAATTAATATAGTTTTCTAATATATTACTATTTATGTATCTTAAATCAACTAAAGTAATTTTTTTATAGTTTTCTAATAATAATGGTGCTAAACTACTTCCGAAGGAATCTCTAAATAAAATTAATTCTTTTTTTGTTTTAGCATTTGGATTTTCTATTTGTATTAAGGAAGTAGCACCTGATAAATAAATATCATATTTATCTGATGAAGTTTTAAATTTTTCTTCATCATATACTTTTTCTGTTTTTTTAGTTTCATAATTATATGTAATGCAGTTTTCTATTGTGTTATTGGTTAAAATATTAAGCTTATCTGGTGATACTTTTCTTCCTAATTGTCCATAATATGCACCATAAAAATTTCCCATTTGCTTTGTTTCATAATTTATATTAGAAGTATTTTCTAAATTCATTTCATTTTGTATTTTGCTTACTACATTTTGCAAGTTTTCCTGTTTCCAATGTAAATCTGTATTATAATAATCTTCTAGTTTTAAGCTTTTAGTAATATCTATATATTTTATGTTTTGTATTTCACTTTTTATTATTTTTTCTATTTCTGATGGTTCTATTTTCAAATAGTCTTTTTCTAAATAATAAATTTTATCTGGAATAATTGAAAAATACACGTTCATTCCTTGTAAATATTTTTTATAAACATTATTTATTTTACTAGCAGATTTTTGTACATTGGCTTTATTTAGAGGGTATTCCATTTTATATATAGAGTTGTTTAATAAAAATAATCCATTATTATCTTTTTGTTTTAAAACATAATTACTAAAAGTGGCTTTTATGCTTCTAAATGAATCTCTACCTACAAATTGATCTATTGCATAGCTTTCAAAATCTTGTGAAAATTTGCCACTTGATAAAGTTTGAAATGTAACTTTTGGAAACTGTGCTAATTTTCTTCTTTCAGTTACTGAAATTTGTTCATCTTTTTTTATTAAATTAATTATGAAGAATAAAAATAACATTATTACAAAACCAATTACTATAATTTTGTTTTTTGTTTTTTCCTGCATTGTTTTCCTCCTAAAATACAGCTAATTATAAACTTTAGAGAAGCCACAGCGGTTTTGTATATATTTTTTCGTGCTTTAGCCTAAGAAAAAACATATATAATACGTAAGCAACGTGGCGGATAATTTTATAGCTGTGAATAGTAATATTTAGATGTTACAAACTAAAAAATAATTTCCTTTTTTAGTTATAGTTTTAAAATCTAAAATATAAAAATGGGTTAAATGAACCATCTACAATATAACCTGTGCAAATTATAAATAAAATAACTAATGTAATTGGCTCTAAAATATTTATTATTTTGTTATATTTTTTAGTATTTGATATGCTTTTTATTAAAGGAGTAGCTCCAATTATTCCAATTACAATAATTATAAAGTAGCTTTTAAAGTAATATAGGCTTTCAGGCGATATTAAAGAAACATTTCCAATTCCTATTAATGATGTAATGTTTGTTAATATTTGATTAACATTTTCTCCGTTAAATATTATAAAACTAATCATTACTATTATTAGTGTATAAGCATGTGAAAATATTTTTGGAATTTTTTCTAAATATTTTCCTAAAAATAGTTTTTCTATAATTAGTAATATTCCAAAATAAAGGCCCCATATTATAAAATTCCATGCTGCTCCATGCCATAAGCCTGTTAATAGCCATACAATCATAATATTTCTTAGCCATTTTATTTTACTTGTTCTATTTCCTCCAAGTGGAATATATACATAGTCTCTAAACCAGCTGCTTAAAGAAATATGCCATCTTCTCCAAAAGTCTGTAATGCTTTTTGCAATATATGGGTAGTTAAAGTTTTCTAAAAATTCAAATCCAAACATTTTTCCAAGTCCTATTGCCATGTCTGAATAGCCAGAAAAGTCAAAATAAATTTGTAGCATTGCTGAAATTCCATAAAGCCACGCATATAATACACTTGTTTCTTGTGTTGCCAAATATGTTGTACATAGCTCACCTAATACATTTGCTATTAATACTTTTTTAGAAAGTCCTATAATAAATCTTCTAACACCTAGAGCAAATTTTTGCATTGTATGTGTTCTATTTTCTATTTCATTTTCTATTGTAGTATATCTTACAATAGGTCCTGCAATTAATTGAGGAAATAGTGAAACATACATTGCTAGTTTTAATATGTTTTTTTGTACTTTTGCCTCTCCACGATATACATCTACTAAATAACTTATCATTTGAAATGTATAAAAAGAAATTCCAATTGGAAGTGCTACATTTATAAAGTCTATTTTATGTTTAAGCAATAAGTTAATGTTTTTAATAATAAAATTTGTATATTTAAAGTAAACTAATAGACCAATACTAACAATAAGTGCTAATATTAGCCATATTTTAGCATATTTTGTTTCTTTATATTTATCTATTAATCTACCAAATATGTAAGTAGATAAAATTGAAAAAGCCATTAATAATACATATGTAGGTTCTCCAAAATAGTAAAAAATAAAAGATGCTACTAACAATACCAAATTTTTAAATTTATTTGGTACTATATAATAAACTGCAATTGTAATTGGTAAAAAATAAAATAAAAATGTAATACTTGAAAATACCATATTTTACTCCTAAAACAATAAAGGCTATCTTAAACAATATATTTTAAGATAGCCTTTTAAATTTAAAATTATTGTTCACTGCTTGGTACTTGTAATATACCAGTATCTTCTGTGTCTGGTGGTAATTCTTCATCTGATAAATTTTTTGTATATTCTTTTCCTACTGTTTGTGCTATATTTTTAAAGCTTTCATATGCAGAGCTTGCTAATTTTGAAGAATCTTTACCACCCATTACAAGAAATACGCAGTTTCCGCTACTAGTTGCATATAGGTCATTTGCTGTAACACATATCCATTTTCTTTGATCTATAGATTCTGACATTTCCTTTGCTAGTTCATTTGCATTTATACCCTCTTTAACTTTTCCAATTACAAGAGAATATGGTATAGCATTAATCATTGGTTCAGATACAGATAAAAATTCAAAATTGTTTCCATCTTCAAGTCCTGTAAAAGATTTTACAGAAGTAGTATCTGATAAGTCAACTTCAATTGTTCCTAACATAGGTTTTTCTTCTTCTACCTGTTCATAAACTTTTTCTATTAATGCACTTAAATCTTCTGCACTATTAATTTCTGGAAGACTTGTTTTTTTACTTGAATCTTTTGTACTAAAGATTACTGCAACAGCAATTATGGCTAAAATTGCTACTAAAGCAATTACTCCAATAATAATCTTAACTGATTTTTTCATAACTTTCCCCTTTATTTATTAAATTTATTTTATTAGTTCCATAATATTATCTATTAATTTTTGAAACCAGTTTGTTTGTTCTTTTACAATTATTTGCTCACTTGCAGGTTCAACATAGTCTTTTTTAGGAAGAGTTACATATACTTTTTGTGTTTCATCTAGTTTTTTCATTCCTAATAATTCTGAAGCTGATTTTTCAATATTAGCTAAATTAAGACTATTTTGAATACTAATTTCTAGCTGAGCATTTTCTTTTTGCAATGTGCTAAGCTGACTTTTTAAGTTTTCTTTTCTATCAAAACTTGCTGTAATAAGAGAATTACGGTAACTTATGGCAAATAAAATAGCAAAACCTACTAAAATGTATAGAGCTGTTTTTACGTGTAGTTTTAATGTTTTTTCATTTTTAGTAACTGGCTCTTTTTGCTTTAAAGTAGACGATTTTTTCTTTTTTGAATATGGATTTTTCTTTTTCTCATATTCTGGTTTTACTTTTCTAGGACTAGTTTCATATTGATAACTAACCTGTCTATATGCCATAAATTTCACCTCTTTTCTTTTGCATCTTTATATTTTTTTCTTAACTTAGTATTTTTCAAAAATTCTAAGCTTTGCACTTTTTGACCTTGCGTTTTTCATTTGTTCTTCTTCACTTGCAACAATTGGCTTTTTATTAATTATTTTGCCTAGAGCCTTTGCTCCACAAACGCAATATGGTAAATCGCTTGGGCAAGTGCACTTGCCTTGCATATTTATCATTGCATTTTTAACCGCTCTATCTTCTAGCGAGTGAAAAGTAATAACTGCTAACCTTCCATTTTGTTTTAAACAATTAATAGAATTTATTATTGTTTGATATAATGGCTTAATTTCGTTATTAACTTCTATTCTAATTGCCTGAAATGTTCTTTTAGCTGGATGTCCTTCGTTTTGTTTTGATTTTGGAATAGAATTTTCTATAATTTCTACTAATTGTTTAGTAGTCTCTATTTTAGTATTTTCACGATATTTGCATATATTTTTAGCAATTTGTTTACTAAATTTTTCTTCTCCGTATTCCCAAATAATATTTGCTAATTTTTCTTCTACGTATGTATTTACTACATCTTGCGCAGTTATTCCATTTGATGTGTCCATTCTCATATCTAGCTTGCTATCGCCTATATAGCTAAATCCTCTTGATTTTTCATCTAGTTGATATGACGAAACTCCTAAATCTAGTAAAATACCATCTACTTCTGGAATAGAAAGTTCTTGCAAAATATTTTGTATATTATCATGATTGTCATGTATATAAATTACATTATTATAGTTTTTTAGTCTTTCAGATGCTGCTTTTAGTGCTTCTTTATCTTTATCTATTCCAATAAGTTTTCCGTTTTTTGATAAAGATTTAGCAATTTCTATGCTATGCCCTGCTCCGCCTAGAGTACCATCAACATAAATTCCATCTGGTTTAATATTAAGAGCTTGAATGCACTCTTTTAATAAAACAGGTTCATGTTTAAATTCCATTAGTTATAAAGTTCCCTTTCAGTTTTTATAAAATATTAAGTTTATTAAATAGCATAATCAGTTGGTACAAGTTTGTACCAACTGTATGTTAAATTTTTCTTTTGTTATTTTCTTTGTTCTTTTGTGATTTAAATATTTATAGGGTAGGAATATTTTAAATAAAATCTTTTGTATACCATGTTTTTTTCTTTAGTAAATAATAGCTTTTTACTTTTGCATTTCATGATAATTTTCTTTTGGACTTAAAATTAATTTTTCTTTTGTTTTAGTTTTACCTTTTGTATGCTTTTTGCTTTTGTAAAATCTAAAAAATTTTATCTTTTGTATATTTTTTTCTTTTGTAAACTTTAATTTTTATCTTTTGTACTTTAAAATTTTATCTTTTGTGTTTTTAGTTTTTTTCTTAAGTATGATTTATATAAACTTTTGCAAGTTATATACCAAGCATTGTCATATTTTCTGCAATTTCATCTGCTGAAATATTTTCATCACTATTGTAAGATTTCCATTTTTCTTTATTCCAAATTTCAATTCTAGTACCTACACCAATAATTACTGCATCTTTTTCTAAGCTTGCATATTCTCTTAAATTACTAGCAATTAAGAATCTTCCTTGTTTATCTATTTCACATTCTGTAGCACCAGATAAGAAAAATCTTACGAAGTCTCTGGCATTTTTATTTGTAAGTGGCAAAGTTTTTAGTTTTTCTTCAAAGCTTAACCATTCTGTTTGTGAAAATCCAAATAGACATCCATCTAAGCCTTTAGTTACTATGAACTTATCTCCCATGTCTTCTCTAATTTTTGCAGGTAGAATTAATCTGCCCTTAACATCTAGAGAATGCTCATATTCACCTATTAACACTTTGTTTCACCTCTACTTCTATTTGCTCCACTTTGTACCACTTCTCTCCACTTCATTTATATTTTAATATAACAATTTATAAATAGCAAGTATTTTTTTAAAAAAGTTTAAATTTTTTTATAATTTAAAAAATTAAAAAACACAGTATATTGCAAAACTGCAATTTACCGTGTTTTTTAGTTATTTTATTTCCAAACAATTATTAATAATGTTTTCTAATTTAGTAGTATCTATAACAGATTCTATACAAGCTTCTAGCATTTCTTTTGGTTTTACTTTTTTTAAATTTAGCACATAACCATTTTTTAAAGCTAATTGTCTTATAAACTCTCTTTCTGTTCTTCCATTTCCTTCTCTAAATGGATGTAATACGTTTAGTTCTGATAAATAATAAGCTAGCTTTTTTGCTAATTCTTCTTTTGAAAGGCCTTGCAAATAGTTTTCTTGCTTTAAATTATTTAATAGTCTATCTAATTCTTGCTCTATATATTCATACATAGCAAATCTAAATGCTCCTTTTGAAATGTTTTCTTCTCTTAATTTGCCTGCAAATGGGTATATATCTTCAAATAGATATTTATGTATTTCTAAAAAATGCTTTTTATCAAAACTACCTGTTATTCCTTTTTGTCTTAAGCTTAAAGATTTAGCCGCTGTAATTTTTGCTTCATAAATGCTTAATTTTTTTGCATCTTTTATATTTAATTTATTAATTAAAACTTCACTATTTTCATAGCAATATTTTGAATTTCTAGGTTCATAATTATTTTCCATTTTTAATCACCATTTTTATTTTATAATATAGTTTGATTTTACACAACAAAAATGCATAAAAAAAGTATTATATTATTTAAGAATTAATTGTATATCTAAAATAATATAATACTTTTTAAAATATTTAAAAATTTTATTACATTAGTTGTTCATTTTTTATCATTTGAATTAAATCTGGCATTGCAATTTCTTCATTTGCGTACATTTTAAACATTTCTATATCGTTTTTTGTAATTTCCATTCCTTCTATTGCTAAATCATTTTGTATATTTTCTATATTAAATTTAAACATTTCTTCATCAAACATATTTTATCCTCCTTTTAGGATTTTTAAAATATTAATAACCAATATATTATTATTATACCACAAAATAGCCAAAAAGTACATACTTTTAGGCTATTTTTTAATGATTTTTACTTTATTTTTTATCAAAATAACTGCTTATTTGTTCTAATTTATCAAATCCAACTTGTCTTAATATTTCATAAGCTACAATCGCTACAGAATTGGATAAGTTTAAAGAACGCAAGTGTTCTCTCATTGGTATTCTAATAGTATTTTTTATATATTTTTGAAGTAAGTCTTCTGGCAAACCTTTTGTTTCTTTTCCAAATAATATAAAAACTTCTTCTAAATTTTCATAGTTTACATCTGAATAACACTGTTTGCCTTTTGTTGTTGCAAAATACATATTATTATTTTCTGGCTTATATTTTTCTAAAAATGCTTTTAAATTTTCATGTTCTTCAATTTCAAGTTTATCCCAATAATCAAGTCCTGCTCTTTTTAAATATTTATCTGTTATTTCGAATCCTAATGGTTTTACTAAATGTAGTTTTGCACCTATTGCTGCACATGTTCTTGCTATATTTCCTGTATTTTGTGGTATTTCTGGTTCGACCATTACAATATTTAATTTCATTTTATTTCCTCCGGTTTGCTTTTAATTTTAAATTTGTTTATTAATTTTTTTACATCTCCATAAATATAAAAAGTACCAATAATTGCAGTTATTTTATTTGAATTTTCTTTAATAGCTTCATAAATTGCTTGCTCTAATTCCATTTTTTTAACGTTTTTTGTATACTTTTTAGCTTCTTCGTAAAGAGTTTCCTTTAAGCAATATAATTTTTCATCATTTCCACTTGTAACATAAATTGTGTTTTTTTCATCTTTGCTTAAAAGCTTTAATATTTTAGAATAATCTTTCTTTTTTAAAATGGAAACAATATATATTTTTTCTTTTTCTAAATAATATTGTTCCATATTTTTAATAAAATTTTCTATTGCAGGTGTATTATGTGCTCCATCATATATTATAGTTGGTTTTTCTAGTAAAGTTTCAAATCTACCTAAATGAACTGTATTTGCCAGTCCATATTTAATTGATTCTTCTGTTACTTTATAACCTTTTTTATTAAGAATTTGAACCGCTTTTATACAAATTGCAGCATTATATATTTGTATTTTTCCTTTTAAGTTAATTTCAATTTTTGAATAATTATCATAGTCAAAGTACTGATATTTGTTATTATAACTATAATTTTTTATTTCATTTCTTTTGATATAATGTAAATTATTTTTTATGGTTTTACATTTTTGCTTAATAATATTTAATACGTCTATATTGTCTTGCTTGTTTTCCAATTCTAAAAAAATTGTATCAGAATTTTGCTTTATTATTCCTGCTTTATGAGTAGCAATTTCTTTTAAAGTACTGCCTAATGTTTTCATGTGGTCATAGCCAATACTTGTAATTATTGAAATAATTGCATTTGCAACATTTGTAGAATCTAATAGTCCTCCCATTCCTGTTTCTAACAAAACAAAGTCACATTTATTTTTTGTAAAATATATAAATGCTATTGCAGTAATTATATCAAAATGTCTAATTAAAACATTATTTGTTTTACTGCATTCTTCTACAATTGGTTCTAAATACTCTATAATTTCCATTAATTCTTCATCTGAAATGGTTTTGTTATTTATACAAATTCTTTCATTAAACTCTATTAAATGTGGTGAGATAAATTTTCCTACTTTGTAGCCTTGTTTTAGTAAAACACTATTTAGCATTTCAAGCACACTTCCTTTTCCATTTGTGCCTGCAATATGTATTGTTTTACATTGCTTTTCAGGATTTCCTAGTTTTTCCATTAAAATATTCATTGCATCTAAAGAGTTATTTTCACTTGTTCTTTGAAACTTATTTAAATATTCTTGAATTTCTTGTTTCATTTAATTATTCCTTTTTATTATTTAATAACTTT
The DNA here is from genome assembly GCA_947626765.1 of uncultured Clostridia bacterium. Classification (GTDB taxonomy): domain Bacteria; phylum Bacillota; class Clostridia; order TANB77; family CAG-508; genus CAG-273. The sequence continues at coordinate 6,409 of CANQTQ010000030.1, read as the reverse complement.
ATACTTAAATGTTTTATAGACTGTAATAGAATTTAATAATTTAATTCTATTACAGTCTATACATAATTAAAATACATAAGCAAGTTATATAAATAATTTATAATTTTAGTTAACTTTTAGTATTAGTTTGCTCTTAAATTTTATTGTTGACTTAATTCTTTTTATTTCTAATTTACTTCTCTTAATTTTACTGCTAGTCTTTCTTTTCCATTATTAGTACAAGTTATAAGTGTAAGTTCTTTTCTACCATTTGTTAATTGACTTGTGCAACTTGTATCTGTAGGTTTTACAACTTTTCTAGCATATACTTCATATTTAATAGTTCTTCCAGATAAATCTGTTAGCTCTGCAATATCTCCATTTTTTAATTTATGTAAGTTTCCAAATAGTTTCCCGCTTCTGTAGTAATGACCAACTATACAATAATTTCCTACTTCATTTGGACCATTTTTTCCCCAGAAATAGCAAAGTGAAATGTTTAGTAATTCTTCTGGAAATTCTTCTGAGTCTTCAGAAGTTGATGCAATTATAGGATATTCAAGATTAATTGTTGGTATTTTTAAAACTGCTACTGTTGTGTATTCTATATTATTTTTAGTTTTATATACTTTTGTATCTATTTTGCTATTAACTTTGTTATTTTTGTTTTCATTAGTTTCTGTTTTATCTTCTTTTGGCTCTGCATATTCTTCATCTAAAATTACAATAATAGCATCTTCTGCTGCTGTTTTTCTAACAGTAGTATCTTCTTCATATTTTAATTCTTCTAGTATTGTATGTGATACTTCTTCTGTTTTATTTCTGTCATATTCTGCATAAATATAATAAGAAAATAAAAGGCATACTAAAAACACAGATAAAAAGAATTCTATTTTATAAATAAACTTTTTTCTTTTTATTTGTGGTGTAACATATAATTTTTCTGTTACTAAAATTTGATTCATTATAGTTTGACCTTTCTTTAAATATTATACATATATATTATATCACTATACTATTGATTTTTAAAGAGTTTTATAAGATTTTTTATGATAAATCGTTTACTATTCACATCTAATTATAAATTTTAGAGTAGCCACAGCGGTAAGATATATGTTTTTTCGTGCTTTAGATGAGAAAAAACATATATCTTACGCAAGCGACGTGGCGGATAATTTTAAGGCTGTGAATTGTAACATAAGTCTTTTATCATTTTTTAACCTGTCCCCCAGTGCTTAAAAATGAGCATTGGGACCTGTCCCCCCATTACCATGTTAATTTTTTATACTTTCTTTTATAACTAAAGTCTTTTGCTATTAAATAAAGATTTCTTTTTATACTTTTATCTTTTTTATATTTTAGTGGGTTTATTAATTTACCTTGCTTTAATAAAGATAGAGCCTCATTTTTTAAAGGAATGCTTGTTACATATTTTTTAATAACACTTTTTGGAACAAAACTTAGAGCAATTTTTTCCTTCATAAATTTGTATGGCTTGTCTTTTTTGTATATTAAATCATCTACTAAATATTCAATTAAATTATTGCCCGCTGCTGCTAAGTAGTAACTACTTCTTGCTTGTCTTGGGTTTATTTCTAATACTTTATATTTTCCATCTCTGCTATCATATTTTAAATCAAATTCGGCAAAGCCTTGATAGCCTATTTTTTCCATAAACATTTTTAATGGTTCTACTATTTTTTCACTAAAACCATGTTCATTAAATCCATTAACTAATAATGTACAATTTCCAATTCCTCCAGGGTTTCTTTCTTGCAAGCCTATTTGTGCTAAAGTAACTAATTGAACTTTTTTTTCTTTACTACAATAAAATACACTATCAAACAGAGCACAGTCGTCTCCTGGTATAAATTCTTGAATTACTAGATTATCTTTATAACCTGCACCTTCTATTTTTTGTATAACATTTTCTAGTTCTTCTCTTGAAAATACTTTATATACTTTGTACATTCCATCAAATTTATGTATATGATACTGTATATTATTACCTGGTTTTATAATTATTGGATACATTAAGCTTTCTATTTTTTTGCTGTCTAGTTTTTCGCCTTTACCGCAAGGATAAATATATGTTTTTGGAAGCTCTAACTCACTTTCTTCAAACACTTGATAAAATGTATCTTTTACTAATAATTTGTTTAAAATTTCTAAACTTGGATAATTGTGTACATATTTTTTACTTAGTTTTTCTTGATTTTCAATAATTAAGCGAACTAGTTCATCACTTGTGCCAATTAAAACTATTTTTTCTACTTCTTTATTTTTAGCATAAGAATTTAATGTATTAACAAATATTTCTGGATTTTCAAAGTCTTCTACTTCTTTAAAATTAACTATTTTACTATATGACACTACTCCCATTGCTTTTTTAGAAATTACATCTACTTTTTTATTATATAGTTCGTGGTAACATCTTGCCATATAGTATGCATTAAAATCGCTTCCTAAAATAAGTACATCAAAGCTTTCATCCATAAAAATAAATTCCTTTCAAATTTTGTTATAAAAACTGCTATAATTTTCTTTTATAATAAGTATTATATAATTACATATAATTTTCGTCTATTTCTACTACTTTTCCACCTTTTGTAAGTACTCTAGGAACCCAATTATTAAACATAGAAGAGCCTTCATATACGCTTGTTCCTATATATTTTACTACTTCTGTCATTGGAATACCTTCTCCTATTAAAGTTACTTTGTCATGCATATGAACAGTTTCATCTACTTTTGCAATGAGCATTCCCATATTAACTAAACCTATTAGTGGATATCTTTTATTATTAATTATTATATCTCTGCCTTTATTTCTTCTAGTAAATCCATCTGCATAACCAATTGGTATAATTGCTACATACATATCTTCTTCTGCTTCATAAACTCTACCATAACCAACAAAGCTTCCTTTTTTTATTTTTTTAACTTGTATTACTTCGCTATATAAAGAGAAAGCTGGCTTTAAGTCTATGTGAGCATCTGTAGTAGTTTTACTTATATGATGCTTTTTATTATAATATTTTCTTTTCAATTTTCTTAATGTATTTAAAAAACCTTTTGGTAATGGTTTTGGTGTAGTATCATAACCATAAGTTATAATACCTAAACGAACTCCATTACTAAATGGAATTTTTTCATGATTTAATATTGTTTGACTTCTTGCTAAATGAACAATAGGAATTTGGCTTAAATCTATTTGTGATGTTAGTTCTTTAAATTTAGCTAGTTGATTGTCCCAAGATTGGTCATAAATTCCATCTGTTGCAAAGTGTGTAAAAATCCCCTCTAAAATAATGTTATTTTTTTGTCTTAATCCTTCTACAACCTCTTTTACTGTATTTTTATCATATAGACCTATTCTGCAAAAACCAGAATCTATTTTTATATGAACCTTTAAAGGTGCACTTATTTCCTTTTTCATTAATTCTTTATAATATTCATAATCATGTACTGTAATTGTAATATTATTTTTTATACATTCATCTATGTATTTAACATCAATTGGCTCTAAGCATAATATTGGAATTGTAATTCCATCTTTTCTTAAGCAAATTCCTTCTTCTAATGAAGCAATAGCAAAATAGTTAATTCCACTTTCTATTAAGTATTTTGCTATTTTATAGCTATGCCCATAAGCATTTCCTTTAACAACTCCAAAGTAATAATCATATTCTGGATATTTTTTTATAACTTGCTCTACATTATGTTGTAAGTTATCAACATTTATTTCAATATAAGTATTTCTATACATTTGTCTACCTCTTTTCTTTTTTTGCTTTACCTATTATATCATATTATTTTTTATTGTCATTATATGTTCTAAAAAAATAACAAAATTTTATTTTTATTAAACACATATAATCGCACTGTTAAAAAGGTGCCCTATTCTAAATTATAATAAATATAACTTAGAATAAGGCACCTTTTATAGATATGAATTCATATAATTTATATAAATTACAAATTATTTTTTGTTTACTAAATCTTTTAAAGCTTTTCCTGCTTTGAATACAGGTGCTTTAGATGCAGGTATTTTGATTTCTTCTTTAGTTTGTGGGTTTCTTCCCTTTCTAGCAGCTCTTTTTCTTACTTCGAAAGATCCAAATCCAACTAATTGAACTTTGTCTCCTTTTACTAAAGAATCTGTTACAACGCTAACGAATGCGTTTAATGCTGCTTCAGCATCTTTCTTTGTTTCTCCTGTTTTTGCTGCCATAGCTGCGATTAATTCTGATTTGTTCATTTAAATTACCTCCTATAAGATTTTTGAAATATGTAGACTTATATCTACTAGTATCATTATTCGTCATTCTTTTTCAAAATCCTCCTTTTTTTATTTATTTTTTTTTAAAAATATGGCTTTCTACAAGCATTTTGTGGATTTATTCTTTTGTAAGTGTTGATACTACTGGGTTTTGCCGTTCAGCATACAGTATAAGCTTTTTTAAGAATTTTTCTTAAATGAAAAAAAATTATATACTTTTTTTCCAAATGGTATCATAAAAATTTCTTCTTTAGAAAATATTTTTAAAACAAATATACAAATTAAATAAATTATTATTCCAATTATAAGTGCTAAAATGAGTCCTAGTTTTTGACCTATTTTTAATATTAAAGTTTTATATAATAATATTGTGCAAATACTCATTATTGCTACTGAAATTAATGGCTTTATAATAAATTTTATAGGGTTTAATTTTAAGTTTATTTCTTTTTTTAAAGCATTATATTCTATAGATACAGAAATTACATGACATACCACTGTAGCAAAGGCAGCACCTGCTGTTCCACCTAATATAAATATATTTGAATTTATTGGTACTAAATAACAATTTAAAATTATTTTTACAATTGAGCCTATTCCAAGTGCTATAGCTGGAACTAGCATTTTTCCTAATCCATGCAAAGCTCCACTAATAGTTTGCTCTAATACAATAAATATAATTCCTAAAGAGCTTATTTGATAAATAAAGCTTCCAGATGTAGCATTTGGAAATAATAGTTTAAGTATAGGCTCTGCAAATATAATCATTATAGCCATGCACGGAAGTCCTATTAAAGTTGTAATAAGTAATGAAAAAGATATTCTTTTTTTAGCTGTTTGTATATCTCCTATTGCTTTTGATGATGAAATAGTAGGTACTAATGCAGTTGCAAATGCCATATTAAATGACATTGGAAGTGTTACTAATGTATCTACTTTTCCACTTAAAATTCCATACTGGATTTTAGCTTGTTCCTCAGATAAGAAATTTTTTAAACCTCTTACTATTGTTATTGAATCAACATTTTTGTTAATAGTACCTATTATAGCACCTATAGACATTGGAATTGATACAGATAAAATCTGTTTAAGTGTTTTTCTTATTCTAGTAGGCTTATAATTTGTGCTACTTTTTATTTCATAAGAAATTTCCTTTTTCATTATTCTATAATATCTATATAAGTAAAAAAAGCAAAGAAATGTAGCAAGTGTTGTAGCTAAGTTTGCTCCTGCTGCCATAATTACAGTATCTGTTCCTGAAACTACTGCAATAAATTCTACTAAAATAACAGATAATACAGTTTTAAAAAACTGCTCTAAGGTTTGTGCATTTGCAGTTACTTTTAAATTTTCCATTCCGTTAAAGTAACCTTTTATAACGCAAGATATAGAAACTAAAAATATTGATGGTGAAAGCGCCACTAATGTTAATTCTGCTTCTGGAATTTGCAAAAAATTATTTGCAATATAATTTGCTCCTAAAAATAAAATGCTACTACATATAAATGAAATTAGTCCAAAAGTAACAAGAGCAATTTTAAAGATTCTATGTGCTCCTTTATAATCTCCAATAGCAGTATGCTCTGATACTAATTTAGCTATGGCACCAGGTATTCCAATAGATGAAATTGTTAAAAATAGTGCATAAATTTGGAACCCACTACTATAAATAGCATTTCCTTTATCTCCAAAGCCTTCTCTATTTGTTAAATATAGTTTATATACTAAACCTAAAATCTTTACAAATACTTGTGAAAGCATTAATACTAATACACTTTGCATAAAGCTTTGCCTTTTTAGATTTCTTTTTTTCATTTTTACCCCTTGCAAGTTGTTTTTTTAATACATACTAATAAAAATGAAATTTTATGCCTGTAATTAGTGTTATTTTTTCTTTTAATTAATAAAATTAATATAATTATAAATAAATGTTTAATTTTTTTAAGATAAAAATCTAAATATAAAATTTTTAAATTTTTATTAAATTAAAAATCCGGTTTTATTGTCTATTTTTCGTATTATTTTTCCAAAAACCCTTGTTTTTTTAGCGATTTTGTAAGATAATAGTAATATCTCAAGTTTGACACTTTCAAAAGAGTAAAAAGTCCATAATGCAGTCATAGACTAGATTATGGACTTTTATGATAC
>CANQTQ010000029.1 GCA_947626765.1 uncultured Clostridia bacterium | reverse complement strand
GAACTTCTTGTTCTAGAAATAAACATAAAATCAAATTAAAATAAAATACATAAATCACTAATAATAAACACAAAAATAGGAGCTTCTTAAAATGTTAAATTTAAAAAGTTCCTTAATTTATCACTTATTTATCACTATTCACTTTAGCAGAAAATCTATTTTATGTATAATTTCTGTCTTAGTTTTAGGCAAAGCATCAAGGTAAATTTCAGTAATTTTTATACTACTATGACCTAATAATTCTTTAACTGTTATTAAGTCTGCACCATGAGTTAAAAGCATTGTTGCAAAAGTATGCCTTAAGTCATGAAATTTCCTGTATGTAATGTTTTTACTTTTTAAAACTCTCCTCCAAACCCTTTGCAAATGCTTAGCATCAATATACCTACCATCTTTTCTACAAAAAACAAAATTAGAAATGTGGGGGAGTTTCTTTAGTAAATTGTATATAGAATTTGCCATAGGTATTATTCTTATTGAATTTTCTGTTTTAGGCTCTTGAAGTAATGTTTGGTAAAATCTTTCTCCATTTTCTGAAATATCTGCAGAAGTATTAAGATTATGCAAAACATGAACCTCTCTATTTTCAAAATCTATATCATCCCATTGAAGACCTAATATTTCTCCTTGCCTCATACCAGTACCAAGAGCAAATAATACTACGCTTTCATACCTATTATTTTTGAAGGCTTGTTTTAAAACTTTAATTTCCTCTTCATTAAAATATGAGAAATTAGCCTTTTTATTTTTCATAATAACTTGAGCATTTTCTTTTTTAGCTTTAGGCAAAGTAATATTTGCACAAGGATTTTTTATAACATAGCCCTCTCTATCAGCATAGCGGAAAAACTGCCTTAGCAGTTTATGTATTTTTTTAATATTGCTAATAGTAACGCCTTTTTTAACAAGTTCATTATAATATTCTTGTATTTTTAAACTTTTAATTTCATTTATGGGCAAATCAGAGATTAAATTATTTTTAACATAGTTTCTATATATACTTTCATAAGATTGAAGCGAGGATGGCTTCAGTTCAATTTTTTTAACTGAGAATAACCATTTAGGTAATAAAATATTAATTGTCAAAATTTTGCCATTATTTATTATTAAACCAGCTTTTAAATTATTCATATATTTATCAGCTTTTTGTTTAGCTTCTTTAATTCCACATCCATAAAACGATTTTCGTATAGGAGTGCCATCAGATCTTCTTCCAATTGTTTTTGTAATTCTATAATATTTTTTTCCATTTACAGAAAAATTAGTTTTATTTGCCATAAAAAAATACCCCCTTAATTAGTACATAAAAATGGAAACAACTTACAGTGAAAATTATCACTAATTTATCACTCCAGATTATTTTATCATAAAATTACTCTAAACGTAATTGATTACTTAGTTTAAATTTAAACTTATATTTTTGCTTAGATTACAAATTAAAATTAACATTACATTTGATTTTACTAAAACTTATTTTTAAGTTTTCTTAGCCTAAATTTATAGTTAAGTGAAAAGTTAAATACAATTTTATAAATTAAATCTAAATTTACGTCAAGTGAAAAGTTAAAAGCAATTCTAAAAAGTAAAAGCAATTTGTACGATTAACTGCATGTTGAAAGCTAAATTTATTGCAATTTAAATAATTACCTGTTTACTTATTAAAAAAATTATGATAAATTATTAATAGGTGATACAAATGTCAAGAAATAGAAGAAATAAAAGAAGCGAGGGAAAAAGAATAACAGATTATATTAGTTTTAAAACTTTTATAATTTCAATAATAGTTTTAGCACTTATAATAATAGCCTGTGTAGGTATAATTCGTTATCGCAATATGCAAGACATAGAAGTGCTTGCAAGGCAAAGAGAAGAACTAGATAAGCAAATTGAAGAAATATTTAATGAAACTGAAAAAAATATAATAAATAGTAATAGCAATAAGCCAGATAGTATTATACGTATTTCAGCAGTAGGCGATATTTTATGCGGAAGTGAAATGCTAGAAGATGCACACCAAAAAGATGATACTTATACTTTTGATTATATGTTTCAAAATATTACTAGCTACATAAAAAAAAGTGATATTGTATTAGGAACAATGGAAACTAATTTTACAAATAATCCATATTCAGGTTATGGAAATAGAAATAGTCCAAAAGAGTTTGGAAATGCAGTAAAAAATTCTGGAATTAATTTAGTAAGTATTAGTACAAACCACAGTTTAGATTACGGAAGCAATGGATTGAAGACAACAAAAGAATATTTACAAGAAATAGGCTTTTCTACAGTAGGAGATAGACTAGAAAAAGAAACAGTTAATATTCAAACAATTAAGGGTGCAAAAATAGCATTTTTGTCATACACATACGGAGTAGAAGATTCATCTTCAAAAGGCAAAAAAGACTTAGAAAGTCTTAACATATTTAATGAAAAAATAGCTAAAGAAGACCTAAAATATGCTAAAGAAAATGCAGACTATATTTTTGTAATTATGCATTGGGGAGACGACTATGCAACTCGACCAAGCAAAGATCAAGAAAAAATAGCTGATTTTTTAGTTGAAAATGGTGCAAATGTAATTTTAGGAAATCATCCAGCAGTAATTCAACCAATGGAAGTAAGAGAAAATGAGAACAATGAAAATGTATTTATAGCATATTCTTTAGGAAATTATATTTCTTCAATTAGTTACGAAGCATCAAAGGTAGAGTTAGTTCTTAACATAGAACTTAGAAAAAGGGGAGAAGATGGCAAAGTTGTTCTTAGCAAAGTTGATTATACACCAATTTATGTATTAGATAATGGTGAAAAAGCCCAAAATCGTTATGAGTTAATAGATATGAAAGGTGTAGCAAAAGAATATGCTGGAGGAAATACAAAGATTGTAGATAAAAAAACATATAATAAACTATTAGATGGATTAAAATTATTAAAAGAAGTAATAGGCAGGTAGAATTAATAATGAAAGTAGGATTTATATCACTAGGATGTAATAAAAATTTAGTAGATACAGAAAAAACAATAGCTTTATTTAAAGACCATAAATATGAAATTGTAAATAATCCAGAGCAGGCGGAAATTATTGTAATTAACACATGTGGATTTATAGAAAAGGCAAAAGAAGAAGCTATTAATACAATTTTAGAAATGGCAGAATACAAAAAGAAAAATTGCAAATATTTAATTGCAATGGGATGTTTAGTAGAAAGATATAAAAATGAATTAGAAAAAGAAATTCCAGAGGTAGACTTATACATTAAATATAGCAGTTATAATACATTATGGGAACAAATTGAAAATTTAATTAAAAATAATGAACCTAAACAAGAAGAAGATTTTGATGAATATACAAATCGTGTAATTACAACAGGAAATAATTACGCTTATATAAAAATAGCAGATGGTTGTAGCAATAGGTGTACATATTGTGCAATTCCATATATACGTGGACCACTAAAAAGTAGAAATATGGAAAGTATTATAAAAGAGGCAAACAAACTTGCAGAAGAAGGATACAAAGAAATAATTTTAACAGCACAGGATACTACTAAATATGGAATAGACATTTATAAAAAGCCAATGCTTGCGAGCTTACTTCTAGAGCTTTGCAAGATAGAAAAAATAAAGTGGATTAGGTTTTTATATGCATATCCAGAAACAATTACAGAAGAATTAATAGAGGTTATAAAGAAAAATCCAAAAATATGCCATTACTTTGATATACCAATTCAACATATTTCAAATAATGTTTTAAAAAGAATGAACAGACAAAGTAGTGGAGAAAGCATTAAAAAGCTAATTTGCAAATTAAGAAAAGAAATTCCAGATGTTATTTTAAGAACTACTGTAATGGTTGGCTTTCCAGGAGAAACAAATGAAGATTTTAATGAATTATACAATCTTTTAAGTGAAGCAAAATTTGATAAATTAGGTGCATTTTCTTATTCTAAAGAAGAGGGAACACCTGCATATAACATGAAGGAACAAATTCATCCTTCTACTAAAAGAAGTAGGTACAATAAAATTATGCAGTTGCAACAAAAAATATCTCATGAAAACTTAGAAAAAAATATTGGAAAAACTTTTGAAGTGTTAATTGAAGGAATAACTAAAAATAAAAAATACTATGTTGCAAGAAGCTATATGGATACACCTGAAATTGATGGAGTTATATATGTTGAGAACACTAAAAAAATAGAAATAGGAAATTTTATTTCATGCCAAATTATAGATGTAAAAGATTATGACTTGATAGGAAAAATATAAAAAAATCCAGTAATAAATTTTTTATTACTGGATTTTATAAATTAATAATTTTCGCAATTTACTTCAAAATAAGCTTGTGGATGTTTACAAACTGGGCAAATAGCAGGTGCTTCAACACCAACATGAATATGTCCACAATTTCTACATTTCCAAACAGTAATACTTCCTTTTTTGAATACTTCGCCATTACCTAAGTTGTCTAATAATTTTCTATATCTTTCTTCGTGATGTTTTTCTACTTCTCCAATTCCTCTAAAAGTAGCAGCTATATCTGAAAATCCTTCTTCTTCAGCTGTTTTAGCAAATTCTTCATACATTGTAGTCCATTCATAATTTTCACCAGCTGCAGCATCTGCTAAGTTTGATTTAGTATCTCCAATTCCTTGCAAATATTTAAAATGCAATTTAGCATGTTCTTTTTCATTTTCAGCAGTTTCTAAAAATATTGCAGCAATTTGCTCATATCCTTCTTTTTTTGCTACACTTGCAAAATATGTGTATTTATTTCTAGCTTCTGATTCACCAGAAAAAGCAGCTCTTAAATTAGCTTCTGTTTTTGAACCTTTTAATTCCATAATATTATCTCCTTTTCATTTTATTTTTCAAACATAGAATACTCTAATTTGAGCTAAAAGTCAAGTGAAAACTTTAATAAGAAAAATAAAATATTGTATATACAAAAAAGACAAAATATGATAAAATATATCACATATTAGAGTAGAAAATAAATAGTAAAGACTTAGTAAACGGGAAGTTGTTACTAAGGCAAAAGTAAGTATACTTGCTTATTTGTTTTCGCATTCCGCTAATAAAGATATAAGGAAAATAAATGAGTTTATACTACTGCAATTAATTTATATTTTAATGTAAATGTTAAAAATATATCTAAAAGCTCAAATAAAAAATGTCTCCTTTTTCTTTTTAGCAAGCTCTAATAAGAAAGAGAGGCTTTTATTATGCGAAAAAATAAAAAAATAATATTAACAGCAATATTATTAGCAATGTTAATTGTATTATCTAGATTTTTATCTATAAAAACGCCAATTTTAAAAATAAGCTTTAGCTTTGTTCCAACTATGTTATGTGCAATTTGGCTAGGACCAAAATGGACCATTTTATTAAATGTATTAGGAGATGTAATAGGTGCAACTTTATTTCCAACAGGTCCTTACTTTATAGGATATACAATTAGTACAGCAGTTGCTGCATTTATTTATGGAATAATTCTTTATAAAAAAGAAGACAAGGAATATACAAATAAAGAATTTATTTTAAGACTAATTATAGCAACTACTTTAGTTACAATTATAGTAAACATGGGACTAAACACTTTGTGGACTAGTATAACAACTAAAAAAGCTTTTATAGTTCTATTTGGCACAAGAACTATATCACAGCTTATAATGATACCAATTCATGTTATTGTAATTTTCTTCTTAGAAAAAGTATTAAGAAAACCATTTAATAAATATATAAAAACTGAAGAAGACTAAAAAATAATAATTATATGCAAATAAAAGTATTAATTTAAAATATGCATAGAAATAATTTTTTCTAAAAAATATAGCAAGTGTAAATGCAAGGAGCAAATATGATTAAAATAGAAAATGTTTCTTTTAAATATAAAGAAAGTAAAATGATATTAAATAATTTAAGCTTTCAAATAAATGAAGGTGAAATTGTAGCTATTGTCGGAAAAAATGGCTCTGGTAAATCTACAATAGGGAAACTAATGTCAGGAATACTAAAATTAAAAAATGGTAGAATACTAATAGATGATATAGATATTTCTAAAAGCAGAAATATAGAAGAAATAAATAACAAAATAGGAATTGTATTTCAAAATCCAGAAAATCAAATAATTTTTAGTAATATTTATGATGAAATTGCATTTTCACTTCAGAACTTATCAAAAGAAGAAATAGAAAAAAGAATAGAAGAATCATTAAAAAAGGTAGAAATGGTAGAGGCAATAAACAAAGATTTATACACATTATCTTTAGGACAAAAACAAAGAGTAATGATAGCAGAAGTTTTAGCAAGAAATCCTAAATACATTATTTTAGATGAACCAACTACTATGATAGATAGTTTGGGTAAAGAAAAAATTTATGAAATTATTAAAAACCTAAAAAAACAAGGTTATACAATTATATGCATTACAAATTTAGCAGATGAAATTTTAATTGCTGATAGAACTTTAATTTTAGAAGATGGAAAAATAGTGGCAGAAATTTGTAAAAATGAATTACTTCAAAAAGTAGATATACTAAAGAAATATAAAATAAAATCTCCAACTATTCTTGAAATAGTAGCAAGACTAAAAGAAAATGGAATAAATATAGATATAGAAGATTATAATTTAGAACAATTAGTTAACAGTTTAAGTAGGTCATTCAAAGTCTAAAAAACTGTTTTTTAGCCAGATTTATATTAAAAAAAGGAATAGCTAACAGTAAATATGAAAGAAATTATTAAATTTTTAGCATTTTTATGCTATGCAACTAGTATATTTTTTATACCAAATAACATTGTTATATTACTTGCTTGTTTAGTTAATATAGCAATTATTTTTCTTGCAAAAATAAACATAAAATTAATAATTAAAAATCTTGCCATTTTTTTACCGTTTATATTATTTACTGTAATTATAAATTGTGTTTTAGATTATTATATAAATGCAATATGGGTTGGAATTAAGCTATTATTAGTATGTAATATTACATTTATTTATAGCAAAACTACTACTGTTCGGGAGCTTTGCTAAAACAATTTCAAAGCTATGTACACCATTAAAAATCTTTAGAATAGATGTAAAACAAATTGAAATATTAGTATCAATTTCTTTAGCAATGATACCAGTAATAAAAAGAGAGCTAAAAGAAATGAAGGAAGCATGTAAGGCGAAAAACATAAAATTAAATATTAAGAATATGAAAATAATACTATCAAAATTATTTATTTCTCTTTTTAAAAGAGTAAATGAGCTTGATGAAGCATTGTTAGAAAAAGGTTGCAATTTAAACTAAAAAATTGTATTAAGGTTTTATTACAAATATTGTTAACAAACTATACTTATGATAATATAAAATTCACTTTTAAAATTTGAACAATATAAAGAGGTAAATATGAAAAGAAAAAAACTTTTAATAGTATTATTTATAATTGCTTTAACTATATTAATTTGGTGGTTTAATACATATATGATAAAAACAACTTATGTAACAATAGAAAGTACCAAAATAAAAAATGAAATAACAATAGTGCAAATATCAGACTTGCATGGAGTTTCATTTGGAAAAGATAATAAAAATTTAATTCAAAGAATAAAAAAAGAAAACCCAGATATAATTTGTGCTACAGGAGATATGCATACAGCAAATGATGAAAAGGGAAAACAAGTAGCTTTTAATCTTCTTACAGAACTTGCAAAAGAATATAAAGTATATTTTGTAAATGGCGAGCATGATAGTAGCGAAGGCTTTATGGATATGCTAAAGCAAAACGGGGTTAATGTTTTAGATTACAAAAAAGAAGAAGTTACTATAAATAATACAAAACTTAATTTATATGGAATAACAAATCAGTATTATTCTCCAACATTTAACTTAAAAAATGAATTTGAAATTAACAAAGAAGAATATAATATATTGCTAGCACACATTTCTAACTTTGAAAAGTTTGAAGAGTTTGGTATAGATTTATCATTATGCGGAGACACCCACGGAGGAGAAATTAGATTGCCATTTATAGGAGCAGTAATAAACAGAGGAATATGGTTTCCAGAAATAAGAAAAGATATAGAAAATATAGATGTAAAATGTGTAAAAGGCCTATACAAAAGAAATGATTCTTATCTTTTTGTATCAAGCGGTTTAGGAAATTATCCTATTGGAATAAGACTATTTAATAGACCAGAAATTGCAGTTATTAAATTAAAATAATTAACGTTAAAATACTTGACTTTTTAAATACTTTTTCGTATAATAATTATAGAAAATGAGCGACCACAGAAATGTGGCGTGCCACTAGATAAATTGTTTAAAAATTAAGAATACATCTCTATTGGCCAGACAGAGATGTGTTTTTTTTGTTGTCTAGTTTTCTTAATGTAACAACTAATGCTACGCCACACTCTGTTTTGCTCATCTTCGAATAATATTATATAAAAATAAAGTACAAAAGTCAACCAAATGTTTGCAAAACTTACAGACATTTTTCGACATAATATAAAATTATAGTATATTTAGTTTTAAAAATGTTTAAAGAACTAAACTTACTAAATTCCAAATGCCAGTAGTTAACATACAAAGAACAATTCCACATACAGTAGGAAGCATAAATGAAAGGAAAACCCATTTCCATGAACCAGCTTCTTTTTTTATTGTCATCAAAGTAGTACTACAAGGAAAATGTAATAAAGTAAATATCATTACATTTATGGCAGTAAGTAAAGTCCAACCATTTTGAACTAAAATTTGACCAATTTGAAAAGTATCTTCTAAATCTACTAAAACTCCTTTTTGCATATAGCTCATTAAAATAATAGGAAGTACGATTTCATTAGCAGGGAAACCTAAAATAAATGCAGTTAAAATATAGCCATCTAGCCCCATTAAATTAGCAAAAGGATTTAAAAAGTTTGCTATGTAAGTAAGAAGACTTATATTTCCTATATTAACATTTGCAAAAAGCCAAATAATAAGTCCTGCAGGTGCAGCAACAGATACAGCTCTTGCTAAAACAAATAAAGTTCTATCAAAAATTGAACGAACCAAAATCTTTCCAATTTGTGGTTTCCTATAAGGTGGAAGCTCTAACATAAAAGAAGAGGGAACACCTTTTAAAATAGTTTTAGATAAAAACCTAGAAATAAGTAAAGTTAGGCAAATACCAAGTAGTATAACAGCCAAAACTACTAATGTAGAAATAATAGAAGCGGAAAAGCCACTAGCAACAGCAGAACCAATAAAAATTGTGCTTATAGTAATTAAAAAAGGAAATCTACCATTACATGGAACAAAAGCATTTGTAAGTATTGCAATTAATTTTTCCCTTGGAGAATCTATAATTCTACAACCAACTACACCGGCTGCGTTACAGCCAAAACCCATGCACATAGTTAGGGCTTGCTTTCCGAGATGTACAAGCTTTTCTAAAATATTTATCTAAGTTAAAAGAAATTCTAGGCAAATACCCTAAATCTTCTAATAAAGTAAACATTGGAAAGAAAATTGCCATAGGTGGAAGCATTACACTAATTACCCAAGTAAGAGTTGTATAAATTCCATCAACTAATACACTAGTTAGCCATACAGGGGAATGAATAGCATTTAAACACCATAAAATTTTTTCTCCTAACCATGCAAATAAGCTAGATAAAGCCTTAGAAGGGTAATTTGCACCAACTATTGTAATCCAAAAAATTATTCCTAAAAAAAGTATCATAATAGGAATTCCATATTTTTTAGATGTTAAAATTTTATCTATTTTTCTATCTCTATCATTGTAAGACTTATTATCAAAAGAGCAAACTTCTTTTGCCAAATTTTCAGCAGAAAAAATAATAGTAGATACAATTTTATCTCTAAAATTTTCTACACCTTGGATATTTTCATTAGAAAGCTTAGCTTTTACCTGAATTATTTTTAATGAAATTTCAGAATCTTCGGTAAAAGAATATTTTAAATTTTTATTAATAGAGAATAATATTTTTTCATCTCCATCAATTAATTTTAAAGAAATCCATCTTGCTAAATATGCTTTTTCAGTAGGAATTTTTTCTAAAATAAGTGGCTCTAAAATTGAAATACATTCTTCAATTCCACTTAGATAATTAACAATTTTAGGCTTTGGAGTTATAACTCCGGCTTGCTACATCATGCACTTTTTGCATAAGTTTTTTTAGTGTTTTTTCTTTTCTTGCAATGGTTCCTACTACGGGAATTCCAAGTTTTTCTTCTAAAAGTTCAAAATTAATATGAATTCCTTTTCTTTTTGCTTCGTCCAATAAATTAACACAAAGTACTATGTTAGGTGTAATTTCCATAACTTGATAAACTAAATTTAAATTTCTTTCCAAACATGTAGCATCAACTATAACAACAGTAGCATCTGGATTCCCAAAACAAATATAATCTCTTGCAATTTCCTCTTCTTCTGAATGAGACATTAAAGAATATGTACCAGGAATATCAACTAACAAAAACTTTTTATTTTGAAAATTGCAAATTCCACTTGCATTTGCAACAGTTTTGCCGTGGCCAATTACCAGTATGCTGGTGCATTCCAGTTAAGCCATTAAAAATTGTAGATTTTCCAACATTAGGATTTCCGGCAATAGCAATAGTATAATCACAACCGAATTGCTTTTTCAAATATATCTTTTTCATTTACTTGCGTACCAGTAGAAGCAGCAGTAAGTCCCATAACATCACCTCTTTAGTTATAATTATATGCACATGAACATGCTTTTTAGACATGGGACTTAAGGTTTTATCTTAAGAAATTTTATTAAAAAAAGAGTAATAATTATATAAATATTTTTATACATTTACTGTCTTCTTCTCTTAGGGCAATAACACTTCCACGAATTTCATAAGCAGTAGGATCACCACTAGGGCTAATTAAAACAGGTGTTATTTTTGTACCTTTTACTAAACCTAAATCTAGCAATCTTCTGTGAATAGAACCTGTGCAATTTAAACTTTCTATTTTAGCTGTTGTATTTAAACTTAATTTATTTAAAGTAGATATCATCTTAGTCCTCCATTGTATTTCGTTAAAATTCATAGCTAATTATAAAATTTAGAGTAGCCACAGCGGTACGATTATATGTTTTTTCGTGCTTTAGACGAGAAAAAACATATATCGTACGCAAGCGACGTGGCGAACAATTTTAAGGCTGTGAATTATAACTGTATTTTAAAATATAACTTAATAATATATTCTATGTTTTCCATAAAAAAATGTGAAAAAAGGATGACTTTTGTCAAAAGTTATAATATAATAAAGAAGGTTTATGGGTAACCTTTAAAAACCTAAATATAAAAATAAGGAATGATAAACATGGAAAAAGTAAGAGGCTTTGAAATAGCAAAAGGATTTGAAAATAGTAGTATTAACTTACCAGTTCGTAAAACAAAATATTCTGCAGGATATGATGTAGAGGCTGCAGAAGATTGCATAATTCCAGCATTTGAAAAAGGTCAAGCTCCAACATTAGTAAAAACTGGCTTAAAAGCATATATGCCAGAAGGAGAATATTTAATGTTATGTAATAGAAGCTCAAACCCAAAGAAAAAAGGATTAGTCATGGCCAATAGCATAGGAATTGTAGATGCAGATTACTATGAAAATCCAGACAATGATGGGCATTTTATGTTTGCATTTTATAATATAAAATCAGAACCAGTAGAAATAAAAAAAGGTGAATGTATAGGACAAGCAATTTTTCAAAAATATTATATTGTAGATAATGACACAGCAGAAGGAGAAAGACTAGGTGGATTTGGTTCTACTAACAAATAAACTTAGCATACTTTAAAAAGCTAAAACATAAGCATTTCTAAGCAATTTAACAGCGTAAACTACAAAAATAATATTAGAATAATTTAACAAAAAATCTAAGAAAAAAATGGTAAAAGTTTTGACTTTTGCCATTTTTTGTAGTATAATAGAATTGTGGTTGAAGAAGAGCCTAAAAACCTTTCTTAACTAACTGTATTAAATAGTTTACAAATATAGAAGGGAGGACTTACATGTTTAATGTAGGAGATAAAATTGTATACCCAATGCATGGGGCTGGTACAATAGATAGTATAGAAGAAAAAAATATTTTAGGAGAAAACCAAGCTTATTATGTTATTAAAATGCCAGGTGAAGTTAAAGTTATGGTTCCAACAAGTAAAGCGGAACAAATTGGTGTTAGAAATGTAATAGGTAAAGAAGAAGCTGAAAAAGTAATTTCAATTTTGGGAGAAGATGAAACAGAAATGTCTCAAAATTGGAATAAAAGATATAGAGATAATATGGAAAAAATGAAAAGTGGAAATATTTATGAAGTTGCAGATGTTGTTAGAAACTTAAGCTTTAAACAAAAAGAAAAAGGCTTATCTACTGGTGAAAAGAAAATGCTTTCAAATGCAAAACAAATCTTAGTAAGTGAACTTGTTTTAGCAGAACATGCTACACAAGATGAAGTAGAAGCATTAATTGATAATAAAATAAATGTATCATTTGATGAATATAAAGCACCACATGACCAAATAGATTTAAATACAAATGTAGTAAATAAATTTATTCCATTTGATGAAAATTAATTAAATATACATAAAAATAATTTAAAGTACACTAAAGTGTTAAAAATTAACATTAGAGTGTACTTTTTATTACACAATTCGAAATTATTTGTCATATTGTACAGAAGGATTTATACACTTTATGTCGAATAATATAATATGTATTTAGAAAGGTAAATGTAAATTGACAAGATATAGTGAAGAGTTAATTGAAGAAATTAGGTCTAATAATGATATTGTAGATGTTATATCCTCATATATTACATTAAAAAGAAGTGGGAGAAATTACTTTGGATTATGTCCATTTCATAAAGAAAAATCTCCTTCTTTTGCTGTATCACCAGATAAGCAAATATTTCATTGCTTTGGATGTGGAGCAGGTGGAAATGTAATACATTTTGTTAGTAAAATAGAAGGATTAGACTTTAAAGATACTTTAGAGGTATTAGCAAATAGAATTGGAATGGAACTTCCTGCATTAGATAATTATGAAGATGACAAAACAGCATATTTAAAATCTAAAGTATATGAAATTAACAAAATTGCAGCGGAATTTTACCATGAAAATTTATATAAACCAACATCAAAAGTTGCACAAGAATATATAAAAAAAAGAAAGCTAGATAATCGTACTTTAAAAGCCTTTTTAATTGGTTATTCTGGAAACTATGATGAATTATATAAAATATTAAAACAAAAAGGCTTTAAAGAAGAAGAAATGTTAGCATCTAGCCTAATTAAAAAATCTCAAGATGGAAACTATGTTGATAGTTTTAGAAAAAGGCTAATGTTTCCTATTCAAGATGTTAGAGAAAGAGTTATTGCTTTTGGCGGTAGAGTATTAGATGATAGCAAACCAAAGTATATAAACTCGCCAGAAAACATTGTATATAGCAAAGGAAGAAATCTATTTGGCTTAAATGTTGCAAAAAAATATGATACAAAAAAAATTATTATTGTAGAGGGCTATATGGATGCAATTTCTCTTTATCAAAGAGGAATTACTAATGTTGTAGCATCTCTTGGAACAGCTATGACAGAGGCTCAAGGTAGATTACTTAGAAGAAGTAGCCAGCAAGTCATATTAGGATATGATGCAGATGGAGCTGGACAAGCTGCTATTTTAAGAGGAATGGACATTTTGCAGAATTTAGGTTGCGATATTCGTGTTTTACAAATAGAAGGAGCAAAAGACCCAGATGAATATGTTGTAAAATATGGACCAGAAAGATTTCAAAAATGTGTAGATAATTCTATTTCTTTAGTAGAATTTAAAGTTAAAATTCTAAAAAAAGAATTAAATATAGAAAATACAAACGATAAAATTAAATTTTTAAATGAAATGGCAAAAATTTTAGCAAAAATAGCAAATCAAATGGAAAGAGAAATATATATTGACAAGCTATCAAAAGAATATAAAATTTCCAAAGAAGCTATTGTAGCAGAAGTAAATAAACTAATGTTTAAATCAAATACCGGAAGTAAAAAACTAGAAAAAAAAGTAGTAACTATGGAAAAGGAAAATGAAGAAACTAAAACAAATGTTACACCAGAAATATTAAAAAGAGAAAACATGGTAATTTATTTACTTATAAACGAACCAGATAGAACTTATGAAAAGTTAAAACAAACAATTAACATTGACGATTTTAAAAATGACTTAAACAAAGAAATTTTAAAAAAATTGTATGAAGAACTAGAAAAAGGTAATATTAATACTAATAATATATTAGATTGGTTTGAAGATGAAAAAATGGTTAGCCATATTACAGAAATTATGGCAGACGATTTTGAAATTACAGATATAAATAAGGCATTAGATGATATAATTAGCATTTACGAAAAAGAAAAGTTAATACATAAAAGAGATGAAATTTTAACAAAATTGCAAAATAGCTCAAATTTATCTACAGAAGAAACAAAAAAAATTGAAAATGATTTAAATGATATTATTTCAAAGTTAGCCAAAATTAAGTAGGAGGTTTCATAAATGAAAAAGGAACAAGTAGACAAGCCAGTAAAAGAAAAAATAAAAAAGGAAGAAGCTGTTACGGAAAAAGTAAAAAAATCTAAAAATAAAGAAATATTAGAAACTCCAAAAAAACAAGAAAAAAATGAAACTAGTAAGAAAGAAAAAGCACAGCCAAAGAAATTAAAAAAAGAAAGTGCCAAAACAGAAAATAAAAAAGATGTTAGAAAAGACACTTCTAAAAAAGAAAAAAAATCTGAAACAGAAAAACCTAAAACAAAAAGAACTTTAAAAGGTAGCAAAGAAGAAGTAGCAAAAGAAGCCGAAAAAATAAATGAAGAAAAATCTCTAAAAACTGATAATCAAGAAAATAATGATAAAAAGGGTTCTAAAGAGAATAATAAAAATTCAACAGATTCTAAAAAAATTGATGATATTAGTAAAGAAAAAGTAGAAAATATTTTAAAAATGGCAAAAGAAAATGGCAAAATTACTTATGAAGAATTAGCTACAGA
Source organism: uncultured Clostridia bacterium (assembly GCA_947626765.1). Taxonomy (GTDB): domain Bacteria; phylum Bacillota; class Clostridia; order TANB77; family CAG-508; genus CAG-273. Next base: position 2,635 of record CANQTQ010000029.1, on the reverse strand, counting down.
ATTAGAAGATACAAACCCAGACCAAATAGATAAAGTATTTGATGCATTCGAAGATTTAGGAGTAAATATTTTAAAAGATGATGATGACCTAGACGCAGAACCAGATTTAGAAGATTTACAAGATGTTGAAGACATTAAATTAGAGGAAATAGATTTAAACAACATAGAAGGAGTTAGCATTGATGACCCTGTTAGAATGTATTTAAGAGAAATAGGAAAAATTCCACTTTTAAACTATGAACAAGAACTAGATTTGGCAAAGAAAATTCTTGAAGGAGACGAATATGCTAAGCAAAAACTAACAGAATCTAACTTAAGATTAGTAGTTAGTATTGCAAAAAAATATGTTGGCAGAGGAATGCTATTTTTAGACCTAATTCAAGAAGGAAACATGGGCTTAATTAAAGCAGTTGAAAAATTTGATTATACAAAAGGCTACAAATTTAGTACTTATGCAACATGGTGGATAAGACAAGCCATTACTAGAGCTATTGCAGACCAAGCAAGAACAATACGTATTCCTGTACACATGGTAGAAACTATTAATAAATTAATTAGAACATCAAGACATTTATTACAACAAAATGGACGTGAACCAACACCAGAAGAAATTGCAAAAGAAATGGAAATTCCAGTAGAAAAAGTAGCAGAAATTCAAAAAATAGCTCAAGATCCAGTATCATTAGAAACACCTATAGGAGAAGAAGATGACAGCCATTTAGGAGACTTTATACAAGATGATGATAGTCCTGCACCACAAGATTCAGCAGCATATACATTGCTTCGTGAGCAATTAGAAGAAGTAATGGGAACATTAACTTCAAGAGAAGCAAAAGTATTAAAACTAAGATTTGGACTAGAAGACGGAAAAGCAAGAACACTAGAAGAAGTTGGTAGAGAATTCATGGTAACTCGTGAAAGAATTAGACAAATAGAAGCAAAAGCATTAAGAAAACTAAGACACCCAAGTAGAAGCAAAAAACTAAAAGATTACATGAATTAGCTCAAAAAGCTTGATTTTTCTAATAAAACATGGTATAATAAAATAGTATTTAAGAAAAACGAGCCTATGGAGGTGAAAATTCTTAAAATTTATTTTAAGAAGTATATATGAATTTAGTTAAAAGTTTAAAGCATTTTTGGACTGTAACTTTAGGAGTTGATTACCCTGATGAAGTTGAAATGGCAACAAGTTATGGACCTGAAACAGAAGAATTACAAGCTTCATTAGAAAGAGTAGAAAAATTAGAACAAAAATTAAGTTCTACAAGTAATAAAGCAGGTAAAGGTGGTGAATCAAGTAAATTAGATGTACCAACTGCTACAATTGATACTAAAGCAGCTAAAGAAGCGGCAGTTAAAGCAGCACAAGAAAAAACAGAAAAAGAGCAAGATACTGAAATAGAAAAATAATAATATATTTAAAGATAAAAAGCTAATCACTTAGCTTTTTTCTTTAACTTTTATAGTTTTATATTAAATTATCTTGACAAAACTAAAAACAGATAATATAATATAAAACGTCCTAAACACATGGCGACGTAGCTCAGCTGGCTAGAGCAACCGGTTCATACCCGGTAGGTCGTAGGTTCGAGTCCAACCGTCGCTACCAAAACTATTGGTACTGTAAGGTTTCAAAAAACGAAATCTTACAGTATTTTTAATTTTAGCACTTTTATATTAGATGATGACAGTGGTGAAGGAGTTAGCTTAACTGATGGAGAACATGTAGCAGTTTTTATTCGTACAAATAGAGGCTTTGGAAAAATATATTTGTCAAAAGTAGACTCAATAACTGGAAATGCAAATTCCGATGGTTTAGATATTTCAGTTGGTTTTTTTAAACAATTCTAAAATATGATAATATTTAAGAATAATTGTAAATGGAGCTAGTGTGAGAAATACCAATTAATGGTGTTTCTCCTTCTTCAATTTTAATTAACTTCAATGTAATGCAATAAGTAATGCAAGTAATTTTTGTAAAATCAAATTCTTTCAAAAAGTAGTAGTATTTTTTCCTTTTAGTAGATGGAAAGACAATTTTAAAACAGATGACGTTAAGTTTTATTGCTAATTTTATAATTAGTTATTTCAGATATTATTACTAGAGATATGGTGACGAGGTAATAAGAGTTGTTTTTGAAAGACCAACAGAACACGGATTTGATACATTGATATTTGAATTACCAAGCTATAAAATTGTAGAACAAGATGGAAAATATATAGAAGAAATAGAGTTATTTAAAAAGGTGGTAGAACAAGGAACAGCACATTTTTTTGAAATTGCAAGAGAAGGAGAACTTGAAAGTGTCTAATTTATTTGTAAATATTTATGAATATTTTTTAAAATTTTAAAAAAATTTTTAGCCTTCGTAAACAATTTACTAAACAAAGAGGAACAATTAAATGATAAATCTAAAAAGAAATTAAAAGACAAATATAATATGGAGGATATGAAAGATGACTGATAAAGAAGATACTAAAATATTAAAAAATTAAAAAATAAAAAAATAAAAAAGTAGTTGCAAAAAGTAAAAAGATATGGTAAAGTAAAATAACCTGAGTTTGACAGTAAAATAATGGAAATACGCATCTAAACCAGTTAATATAACTGACTTTTAGATGCGCATTTTTT